>NZ_BADT01000130.1 GCF_000239855.1 Pseudoalteromonas sp. BSi20652
GTCCGTTTCTTTTGTTTATTTTATCTGGGTGTCCTTTAGGCAAGCAGACCTTTTTTATTAACTCTATGATTTCTTTTTTATAAGGTTTATAACGTGACTTTACTCCACCAGTACCTCTCCTTTGTTTTATAATGAAACCATCTCTATTCTTATCAACATTTTCGTTAAACTCATAGAGTAAAAACCATAGTTCATCCAAATCAGTACTGCTAGGTTCTTGGCTAATTCCTTCTTTTAGTCTTTTTATACGCTCTAATTTATCTATAAACTGACTTTTCTCGTGATCACTTTCCTTTACATTATTTAAGTCGATATACAAATATCTCTCAAAATCTTTAGTCACTAACTCTATGGCATCTGATTTAAAAATAACTCTCACAATGAAACCTAAAGCGCTCAGCTTCTGATCTATGAATTGTGATCAAATTGAATTGATTATCTAGATCTCTTAAATTGCCCTCTATTCGTATATTGTCTATCTCGTCTACATAATTACTTATCTTCTTTTTGTCGTAATGCTCTAATTTATCAGCCTCTTTAATTAAGCCTTGCATTGCATTCATAGTTGAAGGATGTTGAGCTTTTGATAATTGAATCATTCGCTCTAAATAATCTTTAAAATCCTCTAATGACTCTATTAGTTTATGCCTTTTCATCATTGCTATATAACTCCTTTTATTTGATTGTTATTAATTGAATTAATACCGCCAACACCTTGCAGCATGGCTAATGTATTTGTTTCATCATGCCTTAAATAGTTTGCCGCTATCATTGAACCATCTTTATGCCCTACCAATTTAGCAATAGTTAACACTGGTACACCTCTGGCACATAACTCCGATATAAAATTATGCCTAAACGAATACAAATCTAGGTCTGTAGTAACCCCACCAAGGGCTTTGACTTGTCGCCAGTGTGTTAGGTGGGCTTTGCGTTCTAATGCTCGTCCTGTGCGTTCTGATCTGAATATAAAGCCTGTTGTGCTGCTCTGTTCATTCTTCCAAATATCAAACACTGCTTTTAGTTCATCGCTAACGGGAAAAGTTACTTTTGGGCTGTAATTTACTTTTTTAGTTTTAGACGGGGTAAATATTAACGCAGTCGAGTTGTTGAATTGGTTATACGCTAGGTTTTCCCATTTCAAAGCATATATGTCGGCTGGGCGCATTCCTGTTAATCGCGCAATATGACAAAAAGGTATAAACCAATGTGGGTAAACACGCTCCTGTAAATCTGCTAAATGCCCTTTGCCATGTGCTCTACTTGCATTGCGCTTTTCTTTTATCTGTTCAGTATATAAATTTAGCCCGTTCTGTATCTGTAGCTTTAAAGTGTTGCTCATAATGACGCGCTTGGATTCTAGCTTTGTATTATGTTCTTCTAACATTTCTCGTTCAGCTAAAGTAAGCGCGGGTAATGAATAGTTTTTAATAGGGTTATCTTTTAGTATAGCTGGGGTGTGCCCATCTTGTGACTTAGCTGCAAAGTTAAGCATAGCTTTAAATGCGCCATAATCTCTTACGAGCGTACTTCGCATTACACCGCTTTTTATTCTTTTGTGATACCAGCTTAAAATATCAGTGCTGGTCACTTTATCCATATCGCGATCAAATAGGTGCGAAAAGTTGCGGCTGATATTCTGTAACGTTGATTTACCATCTTTGAAGTTATCTAGTTTATAAGGGGTATAAATAGACTCGTAAAACCTACCAATATTTAAATAAGCGTTGGCTGCTTTCAACTGCTCAGCATCGGCATGCTCTTTTTTTAATTTTTCTTATGTCCTAATGGATCAATTCCATCTTTTAACTTTGTACGCCAATCTAAAGCGATCTCTGCCGCCACTGCTGGTTTAATAGAAGCATCCGCTATTACAGCTGTTCTTCTTTTACCTAATAAGTCTGTATAACGTAAGCGCCAAGCACCACCAGCTTTTAATTTAATGAAGTGAAAACCCTGTATGTGGTCACACCCTAACTGACTGTTAAGCTCAGACTCCTTTAAAAAAGAGTTTAATTTTGCCGCTGTAATGCTTGAAGCATTGGTTTTACTCGCTTTCATATAGATAACCACTTTAAAAAACTAGCCAATAACTAGCCATTATAGTGGTATTTTGAGAAATAAACAGATACTTGGTGAAACAATAATTACTGGTAACTTATTGTTATTAAATATAAAGCATTAAAATCAAACATTTAAAAACTGTCATGGGGTGGCAGGGGTCGAGAGTTCGAATCTCTCCATACCGACCAATTAATTACCTCTATATCAATAAATTAAACTTCTCTTCAAAATATAGCCAAAACTCATCTGTTTTGATTCTACAATTTATCTGTAGCACTATCTTATTTATCTAAGCGCACTTAATAAAACAGAGTTTAGCTGGTAAGTTTTGTGGTTTTTGAGGGGTTTGTATTTAATTGTTATTATCTTGAAGTGGCCTTTGTGGAATCTATATGAAGGCATTTGATTTCAATTTATTGAAATTAAAATAAAAAAGCGCACTAAGCGCTTTTCTTTACTAGAGTACTAGTGCTTACTTCCTACACCATTACGTACCATGTCTTGCCCATTTTGGAATACGTCTTCTGTAATACTGCGCGCTAAAAGTAACTTTTGTTGCTCGTCAAACACGGCAACAAAACGACTACCATCACTATTGTTTGTTGCCATACCAACGCCCGAAACACCTTTAAGGCCAAGACCGCCGTTTTCTACATTTAATAAAAAGCTTTCTAGTTTAGCTAAATTATCAATTACGTCATTTTCTTTATTCATTTTAATACTCTTTTAGTAAGGCCTTGATCATTATGGTGGCTATTTTATAGAGAAGAGCCAAAAACTTAAACCCTTGGCTCAGGTTAGTCACTAAATCGACTTTATAGCTAACTCTAAATTACTCACTGCACAACCAAACTCTTTTGCATTTACGCGATGATACTGTGTGTCACTCGTTGCTGTAAGACTAATTATAAACTCGTCTTGTTGGGCTACCGCACTTTGCTCTTGGCTTAAACACATAGCTTGAGTAAGTGAACGCAGTTTTGAATTTGTTAAAATTGAGCCAAAACGCTGCACCGGCAGTGGAGGTATTTTTATAGCCGGTAACGCTTCATCTATTGTGCGTTCGCTTAGAGTAAACATGTTATTGGTAATATTAATTACACTGCCTGTAGGCCAATACGAGTAGCCATAACTTTTACTCTCTGGCTTTACTTTACTTTGGTTGGCTAAATGCACTACACCACTTTTACCTACTACGGTCATTAAACTACCTTCTGGCGATTTAATAACAACCAAAGCTGTATTTTCATCAATACCAAAACCATGTTGAATCACTGCTTTAGTACTTTTTACTTCGTTTTTATTTAGCGCTGCTGCGAGCCTAAATGTACGGTTTCGTTCGCTAAATTGAGTATCTAGTACACCAAAGTTAAAACTGCCCAGCCCACCAGCATTAGTGTTATTTTCACTTTTACGAAGTGCCATAAGGCTTGTAATATTTGTCAGCGTATTCATTACTTTACTTTGGATTGTAGCGCCCGCTCCCTCACCTAAAATTACAGGCCGGGACCGCAATGCTTGCGTCCACGGATATGGGTTATTATTTTGATCAAACAATATTTTATAAATTAAACGTTCATCACCATCGTTAAACATAACTCCCGTGCTGTTATTAATAAGCGACACTAAAGCTTGTGTTCCGTTTTCGCATAATGCGAGTTCAGCTCGAGTAAGCTCTGGATAAATAGCATCGCGATTATACAAATTCATTTGAGTTTGCCTAAGAATAGGTAACTTATTACACGTATTATTGGTGATTCCATGTACTAATGCAGGAGTAAGCGCTAACCATTGTGCGTTAATATTAACTGACTTTAAAAGGCCTACAGCAACATGCGCTTTACTATATGGATCGCGACTTGAGGCTGTAACTACCAGCATAGTTGGTTTTTTGCTATTAACGTTTAAACTGCCCGAGACAAATTGTATGACGCTATTAGCTGAGCTTTGAGTATTAAGCGTAGTGTTTATTTGTGTTTTATTGTTTTGAAATACTTCGAGTATGTCTAACACAAAATTATATTCGTGATCAGATAGACTGTTGAGGCTCTCGTTGTTTATATCACGCCATAGCCATAATAAATCGCCTTTGGAAATAGGCTTTTTACTATTTTTTGTATTGCTGACAAGTTCGTTTTTATGGTTGTTTTTTTGGTTATTCAATTGATCACTTGGCCAATTGAGTTTTATTTGCTTTATTTTCTCGCTGGTAACATTGTACAGATTGTATTTTTTACCATTAATTTGTTTATTTCTTTCACAATTAACTGGGCTTTCACTTGTGCAAACACTGAATGCGCTGCCTGCTAAAATAAGTGTTTGGCCTTGTTCTTGTGCTCCAATGCTGAGTGAAATAAAAGCCGGTAATAATGCAAACAAAAAACGCGTTCGCATACTTAATTGAAACAAAATACGCATAAAAAATCTCTAAATACTACAAAGAATATTCCGATAGTTTATCAGTATGGCAACTTTGGCTAAATACCTATTTTAAATAACAGACTAATACGCTCCCCCTTATTTAGTGAAAATAAAATAACAAGAAGCTCGCACTAAACACTTACCAAACACTTACTAAACAAGTTTAAACGGAGTGTTTATTGTACAATTTCACTATTTAATATATGGTGTCCTTTACTGTATTTTAATGAGGCAAACATGGACTTTTCTAGTGAAGAGATAAATTTTTTTTCTGAGTTATTCAAGCCAGATAAAAAACCTCGCGCAAATAACGATCATGTTTTAACGTTACAAAGTTCAGTACCTGCTAATATTGCTCACCTTTTTAGTAACGCTAATTTAACACTGCTAGCCGAAGTAGCACATTATCAATTATGGTTCCCGCTTCATTTAAAAATTGATAACGAAGGTATTATGACGCCTACCTTAAACGCTCCCGAGGTAATTGACACAAAAGGTACTCAACGGAGTTGGCGCTGGAGTGAATTAAACATTAAAAGTCAAGGGTTTAAAATTGAGTCAATATCCAATACGGGTGTGTTCTTAAAACCTCTCAGAAAAAACAAAAACTTAAAGAAATCTCAGCGTATGGAATTTATCCTACCCAACAAGCAATCTATTTCGATGAATATAGAACCTGTGAGACAAAGTACCCAAGGTATAGCAGCAAAAATCACACAAATTTATACTGGGCAAGAACAGCTAAGAGCTTTTATATTTGAAGAACACAAACGCCAATACGCTAAACTTTATGAAAATGGCCAGCTTGTAGAAAAGTTTAGTTAATTATTTAAATCCATTCTGAACCCATTTATAAGTGTGTTCCTCGCTGTTAATCTAAGCATTCAAAATCATAAGGATATGACAATGCCTGGTGCTTTTGCGCACATCACCGCAGTTAATGTTGCAACGCAAACCAAATCACTCAAAAAAATGGATATGCCTAAAAAAGCAAAACTTATTTTAAGCCAACGCCAAGCTTACCTTGAACTAGGCTGTGTAGCCCCAGATTATCCTTACTTAGCTGTAGCGCAGCCTAACCAAAATGCCTGGGCTGACTTAATGCACTATGAGCACACAGGCGATTTACTTAAAGTCATGATTGAATTTTGCAAAACACTTGAAGGTGAAACATTTGAAAAATGTTTTGCTTGGTTATGCGGTTATATGGCCCATGTTGCAGCTGATATAACAGTGCATCCGGTTGTTGAATTAAAAGTAGGCCCATATGAGGATAACCAAACCGCGCATCGTACCTGCGAAATGAACCAAGATGCGTTTATTTGGCAGCGTTTAAATTTAGGTGAGTTAGGTTACGCTGACCGCGTGCAGCAAAACATGGGGTCTTGTACAAATGAAGACGATAGCTTTGATACTGATATTGCACAAATTTGGCAACATGCTTTATTAACGGTTTACCCAAGCTACGCAGCACAACACGCTCCTAACTTTAATTCATGGCATAATGGCTTTGGGCTTGTGGTAAATAATGTTGAAGAAAGCTATCGATTATTTGCCTGTGCACGCCATGTTGCTGCTGATTTAGGTTTGTTTTATCCTCGTCCAAACGAAGTAGACCCCACTTTTATTGAACAACTAAAAACGCCGCACGAGCCCATGCACTATAACGATATTTTTGACTTTGCTGTTAACAACATTCAGCACTACATAACCATTATTGCCAATGCCGTATTTTTAGATACTGATTACAATGAAATTAAAAACTGGAACTTAGATACAGGCTACGATGAACACAACACGATGACGGTATGGAGCAAATAAAATGAAATATTTACTTTGTTTAAGCCTCATAGTTTTACTTAGTGGTTGTTACACTTCAAAAAATAACAATCCAGAAGTGATGGCCGATTTAGCCTCGCAATTAAAAGATATTGCTACAGCCGTTGATGGCACATTAAAATTTAGTGAAACATCCTACTCATCAAATGATGAGTTATTAAAAGCTGCCGTAAGTAACGATTTAAGCAAACTTGCACCCTTTCGCGAGTACACGCTTATTGTGAATGTACAAAATGATAACGCAGTGCTACTTTTATGTGATGCGAATACTGCTTTAATTGAAGATGCAGGCTGTACTGCTCAATCAGATATACAGCATTGGGGATCAGGCGTTATTCATCAGTGCGAAATAACTATAAACGCTCAACAGCTCTGTAACTAGGCAATAAAAATCCGCTATACATTTAAAGTTGAGCCGCCACCTCTTTGGGGTTAAACACTAAGCCATGGCGGCTAACATGCTCTGCAAATTTATCGGCCAGCATTGGTTTCGAAAAGTAAAAGCCCTGAAACTCTTTACACCCCATTTGCGTCATTATTGCTACCTGCTCTTGGGTTTCCACGCCTTCCGCTACACACTTAATATCAAGCTCTTCACACATAACGTGCACCGCTTTAACTAAACTTTTTTGACGCGTAGAGCTCGTTACTTGGCTTATTAATGAGCGATCTAACTTGAGCTTGTTAATAGGGTAATCGGCAAGGCGGGCTATATTAGAATACCCCACCCCAAAATCATCGACCGAAATAGTAAAACCCCACGATTGCAGTGTTTGCATAAGCTTTAACGAATGGGCTTGGTTTGCCTCAAGAGAGGTTTCAGTCAGTTCTAACTCTATTTGAGGTGGCTTTACGTTAAAGTCGGCAAGGTATTTAACCAGTTTTGACATAAAATCGGTTTGGCTAAAATCAATTAGAGATATATTTATGGCCACCGGCACACTCGGTAAACCCGCCTGAGTCCAATCGGCAATTTGAGCGCACACCTTTTGAATAATCAGATCGGTTAACCGACTGACCATTCTGTATTCTTCGGCAATAGGGATAAATACCACTGGCGACACATTACCCAGTATTGGACTGTTCCAACGCGCTAAAGCTTCAAGCCCTATACATTGGCCAGTTGCATCTACTTTAGGTTGATAGTGCACCGACAAATCGCCTTGCTGAAGCGCTTCGTCTAGCAACATTGAAATTTCGTATTTTTCGATAAAAGCGTGTGATTGTTTTTCGTTATAACCACTTAAAGGTATATTACAGTTTGCGACTTTCAGTGCTTCGCACGCATTGCTAAGTACTGTTGTGCTGTTTTTTCCATGATCAGGATACTTTGCAAAACCAAATAAAAATGATTGCTGACACTTAGTGCCAAATACATTATATGTTTTATCTAATGTATTTTTTATTTGCATTAATAGCTTATCTTCTAGTTCGCTCTGCGAATTTACACCAATTATAAAAGCGAGCTTTCCTACTCCTATATGAGCACACAACAGCGGCTCATCTGGCATCGCTTTTAAACGTTTGTACGCATTAATAAGTAATGCTTGAGAGTCGGCTTTAGTGAGCTTTAAATTTAAATATTCACTATTTGCACTTTGCGCAACAACGATATAAAAACCTTTTTGGTATTTGCTTGTTAATCTGTCGCATTGCAGCTCAAACCATTCTCTATTAGGTAGTTTTGTTTGCGAGTCTCTAAAGCGTAAACGTTTATTTTCTTGTTCCATCATCGATAAGTTTTGTTTTATGATCTGCTCTTGCGTGCAATCATAAAAGTCGTATACACGGTAGTTTTTACTCATTGCTATTTGCTGATAACTGGCTTTAAAATAACTTTTTTTGTACTTCACAATTTTATTTTGAGCATTAGAGTCGTCAAAAACTAAGGTAGGAAATAAATGAGACAGATTAACGCCTCCTTCTTTTAATTCTTTTTTTATACCAAACATATCAATAGCATGTTGATTAAAATCAGTAATGACAAGATTTTCGTCAACAATAATTTTGGCTTTATTTGATTCGGTGAACAGGCTTCGATAAAGCTCATTTTTATCTTTAAGGTGTGTATTAGCACTTATCATTGTTTTGTTTAAACGCTTAGCAGCCACAATTGTGCGTGCGACAGCAAGGGGAATACAAATGTTAAAAAATAAAAATATAAGCCCTGTAATGTATAAGTCAGCGTCGGGAAGTTGTTGAGCTATACCGGTTAAACCCGATACATCAACGTTATTGATGATCATATAAAATGGCGCAATATTTAATACACCATAAGCAAAGGCTGTTGTATAACCAAGTAGCATAAGTGCGATTATCGGGCAGGAATACATATACATAGAGCCCACTTTAGCAAGCTCTAGGTCTGTTAAAAATAAGTTCATTGACACGCTAGCAGCTACAATAGATATTAAAAGTGCATGAGCGCTAAAGTGATAAAAACGCTTACTTGCTATCAATAAACCGCATGCTGTAGCAAGAAAACTACCCGTTAATACAACAATATAAATTAAGTTAAATTCAATAGCGCTTGTGTACGTGTGGCACACCACAGCAAAACATAACACCATTACTAATGACAGAATAATGCGCAGTGCACTTATTCGCCAATTAGCAACCTGGCCAGGGGCTGAATAGTGATCATTTAATAAAAAGAATCTATTGAAAGAATGCATAATAAACAAAAGTTAAAGCTCATCTTTCTATTAAACATTGATAACTTGTTAAGATCAATCAAATCAAAGTAATTACGGTTTACATTATTCCATTAAAAAGGAACAAGCGACTTATACCTTTCACAAATTAGCGTATTGATACAAATGTAGTAATTACCATGCTAACCCGTGTTTGGCACAATTGAATCATCGATTTACGTGCTAACAGACTTTTTTGCTAAGACTTTTTAAACAACGTTGAAGCGATTTTAATGGGGTAGTTATCATTCACTAATTCTTTTATAAACGCGCAGTGTGCAAAGGGATCAGCAATTAAATATGCTTTGTGCTTAGCGCGAGTAATGCCAACATACAGTAAACGCCTTTCCTCAGAGTAAGGAAATTTATCTTGCTCTGGTAATAACGACTCCACCAACACGTTGTTTTGATTATCACTGGGGAAACCTAATTTGCCTTGTTCAAAGCCAATAATTATACAGTAATCGGCTTCAAGCCCTTTAGCGCTGTGTAATGTCCAAAAGTGTAGTGCATTTGTGTATGTTTTGTTTTTTAAGTGTTGCTGCACGTTATCAAGTGTATATCGATATCGACTAAGTACGGCAATACTTGCTGTCGCATCGTTTTTATGAATAGTACTAATGGTTTGCTGAACTTTTATTTCAAGTGATTTAACGCCCTGATATAAGTCGTCTAATAATATAACTTGAGGCACAGATACATGTGTATGAGTTGTAATATGTTTTTTATATTGCTCTGGGTTTTTCATTACAAAGCGCCCTGCTACATCACTTATACTATTGTTGTATCTGAATGTTTTTTGCAGCATGGTGAGGGAGTGACTTCCCACCAATTCTTCAAAACGTGTAGTAAAGGCAATGTTCCCCCCGGAAAACCGGTAAATAGCCTGCCAATCATCGCCTACAGCAGTAAAGCGAACTCCTTTTCCTTTTTTAATGAGCGTATTTAAAAAAGCCATACGCGCACCCGATATATCCTGAAACTCATCCACTAAAATATGACTCCAAGGCACACTATACTCACCTTTTTTTACAACCTTAGTGGCATGAATAATCATATCATCAAAATCAATGGCGTTTTGCGTAATTAGCTCTTGAGTGTAAGCATTATCAATCGCGGTAAGTAGTGTAGTATAACGCTGATAATTTTTAAGACCGCTTTGTTTAATTCGCTGTTTTATTTGTGCTTTAGTAAGGCGCTCAGCTCTTATGGCTTGTAAGCACTTTAAGCACTTTTCAACCCCAAGCTGTAATTGCCCTGACTTGTTTAAAAGGGTTAATATTTTATTATTACTTAAGGGAGTAACCACAACATTGTGTTGTTTTAAACGTTTTTCTAGACACTGCTCTAACTTGCCTTCAAGCCAATTATAGTGAAAGGTTTCAAGTAAAACAGTGTCATTATTTTTATGTAGTTTTCGCTTTAAGCTTATTTGCTCGCTGTAGCGTTTTTTACATATATCGGCGCGCGTATTACCCTGCCTATCAATACTAAAGTGATCTATATAAATATTGTGTTTTGGTAAGTAAAAATCAGGCGTATATTGCTCGTCAAGCGTTAAATCTTGCGCACACAAATCTTGCTTTTTTTTGTAGCTTGACCTGTATTTATGCTCAACAGAATGTAAATACAACCAATTTGAAATAAGCAGTTCTTGATAACTTTTAACTTTATAACCCGCAAGACTAAGGTATTGGTTGTCTCGTATGTAACGCTCATAGTCAGCACTACTTTTAAAGCTAAAACTATCAACAGAGTCATGAAGTAAATCAACAAAGGTTTTTAAAAATACAGCGTCGCTGTATATTTGTTTAGTAATCCATGCTGTTAACCACATTTTTTGCTGTATTGGGTCGGTAGAAAATATAGAAAGATCAGTCGGCTTTTGGGTACTTTGTAATAGCTTTAACCCTAATGCGTGAAACGTTAAAATAGCAGGCGGTTCAATGTTTAAATTGGCCTGCGCTGCACGTTTAATAAAGCGCTCTTTTAGCTCCTCTGCAGCTGTTTTATTATAGGCAAGCACTAAGATTTGTTCTGGCTTTGCTATTTCGCGTGCAATTAAATCAAGCGATTTTGCCACCATAACTGACGTTTTACCGGTACCTGCTGCTGCTAGCACCACGTTCTTGTCGTTATCACGAATAATGGCTAAGCGCTGCTCTGTTGTTAGCGGATTGGACTCCACGCTGTTATAAAAGTGCTCTCGAAGAGTAAGTTGCTTTTGCTCATATTTATGGCGCAACTGCGCTACAGCGTCTGCTGTTTTTGGTGTGCCACTTAAAATACTTAAAAATGTCACACTAACAGGCGATAAATGCCGTTGCCATACTGTTTGGTTGTGTGCGTAGTTTCTACTCAACGAAAAAACAGCTTTATTTAAGATTTTAATAGAACTGTCGCGTAAATACTCATCTAAAGCGTAACGCTTTAAACGCGCTTTAGCGACATTAACTTTTTGTTCTAAAACATTTGCAAAGTGTTGATTTAACAATTTATTAAGAGCATCAGCTTCTTCACTTTTTTAAAAAGCTAATACAAGTGTTACTGTCATCACTTAAGTTAATTTTTGCGCTAAATAAACTATTTTGCACAATGGAAAAGTTATTAAATTCACTTAATATAAATTGCTGATTAGTGTTATCTCTAAATTGAACAACAAGTATATTTTGCTCAATGCTTACTTGTTTAATACGGGTGAAAAAACGACCTAACCAACTGGGTGTGGCAATATACTGCGCCATAATACTCAATACAAAAACAGACTATAAACTAATTGTAACATACTCTTTTATAATAAATTTACTCATAGCAAGGCTGTTATTTTACTAAAAAACAACCCAACTGCTTAAATAAAGAGACGAACGTGTTTAAACATAGTGTGCTTTAGTGATGACTATTTAATGCTTTGTGATTGCACTTTATAAACAAAAGCAACGCACAATAATAAAGATGACTTTAACGCTTTAATTTGCACGCTATTTTACTCAGCGTTAAGCTACCCTTTTATTGAATAATTTTACCAATTACGTTTAACGCCATCATGTTAGTATGGCTAAATGTAATTGATATAAAGGTTTATTATGACTAACAGTACATACCCTATTGGCACACCAGGTAAAAAATGGAATAACAACGACAAAGCTCAGTGGCTGGCAAATCAAAACATTAAACGCAGTTACCAAAACGAAGTCGTAACACTAATTAATGATCTAAAAAGTACCTTAGAAATAGCACAATACGGTGAGCTTAATTATACCGCTGGCACTTATCCATTATATGTATTAAAAACGCCTAACTTTAATGCTAATAAACCAACTGTTTTAATCACCGGTGGTGTACATGGCTACGAAACCAGTGGCGTACATGGCGCACTTAGGTTTGCTAAAACATCCGCTATGCAATATTACCAACAGTTTAATATAATTATTGCCCCCTGCATCAGCCCTTGGGGATATGAGACTATAAACCGCTGGAACCCAGACGCTATTGATCCTAATCGCTCATTTTACGAGGGCAGCCCAGCTCAAGAATCAGCCGCTATTATGGCGTTTGTAAAATCATTAGGTACTGACTTAATCGCTCATATTGATTTACACGAAACAACAGATAGCGATAACAGTGAATTTAGACCCGCACTTGCCGCACGCGAAGGTACTACAAATAGTAACTGGAACATACCTGACGGGTTTTATTTAGTTGCAGATACCAAAAAGCCTGAGCCGGAGTTTCAAAAGGTCATTATAGAAAGCGTTGCAAGGGTCACTCACATTGCACCGAGCGATGAAAATAACCAGTTAATAGGCGTACCTCAAGAGCAATTTGGTGTAATTAACTATGCAGCTCGAGAGTTAGGTTTATGTATGGGCTTTACTGATGCACCCTATGTAACCACAACAGAGGTATACCCAGATAGCCCAACAGCCACCGATGAGGAATGTATTTTGGCACAAGTAGCCGTGATAACGAGCGCGCTAGATTATATTGCAACTTCTACAAAGGATTAACCACTCTTAATTTAGGGGATTTACTAAATTAAGTCCCCATCAAAACGTCAACATAAAAACATATCAGTAACAAAAAACAATCCAAAAGAACTGGTTTTATCCGACTTAAATGTATAAAGTAAACTTTTGCTCAAATTCAAGGAGTATAAGTTGGGGTTTAAGAATCAATATGGGCAAGTAAGTCTTATCATTGAAAATAACGTTGTTATTGCTCACTTTAAAGGATATGTCACCGCTGGGCTTCTGAATGCATTTAAAGCAGAGTTATTCGAAACAATAAAGTCATTTAAAGGTGAGCCTTGGGCTTATATTAGTGATTCTCTTGATGTATTAGCTGCAACACCTGAAGCAGAAAGAGAAATGATCGATATTAGCCGTGTAATGGCTGAAAATAATTGTCTAACGAGTGCGTTTGTTCTCACATCAGCTATTGCAATAAATCAGATGAAGCGCATTTTACTATGTGCAAAAAGAAACGTTAATTTTAGTGGTAGCCTGTTTACAGATTTAGATAGCGCAAAACAATTTATTTCTGATAATTTGAAAAGTAAGCAAGGCCAACTGATATAAAGATCGTTGCCCTTGCTTTATTAACCTTAGTTTTTGTAAAACTGACTATCTTTGGTTATCGTAATGCTCGCGTTTTCTTGCGCTGTTACAATAAATTGTAACTTACTCACTTTACGTTCAATATCGTAACCATCGGCTGTTACAGTAACGGGGACTCTTTTCATCGCACCCGGTTGTACAAGCGTAGATCTCGGACTTGAGAGCGTTGCCCCAGGCAAACCCTCTATGGCAATACTGTAATGCAGTGCTTGCTGCGTTTTATTAATAATAGTAAGTGTATAAGGGTTTTCTACAAGGCCCTCGTAGTTCACTCTATAAAGCGCATTTCTGTCGCGTAGTACTGAAGCTTCTATTGGCGTTCGTTGCAGCATCCATGCAAACATAGAAATGATTAACAAAGCCGTTAATGCGCCGTATCCTACTAGCTTTAACCTAAATGGGTTGGTTTTTTTACCTTCCATTTGTTTTTCACTGGCGTATTTAATTAAGCCTTTTTCGTAACCAAATTTCTCCATGGTATCGTCGCAGGCATCAATACATAAGCCACAGTTTATACATTCATATTGCAAGCCATTTCGAATATCTATTCCAGCTGGGCATACCTCTACACACAAGTTACAGTCTACACAGTCACCTAAGTTAAGCTCTTTTGGATCAGCTTTGCGTTTACGTGGTCCTCGGCTTTCACCGCGCTTGCTATCATATGTAACAAGCAACGTATCCTTATCAAACATAACAGCCTGAAAACGAGAATACGGACACGCAATAGTACACATTTTTTCACGTAAAAACCCTGCATTGCCATAAGTACAAAAAGCGAATAAAAACACCCAAAAGCTTGTAATACCTGACCATTCAAACGTAAGCATTTCCATATACAAACTTTTTGCCGGAATAAAATACGCCATAAACGAGGTGGCGGTTAAAACTGAGATAACAATCCACGCAGTGTGCTTAGTTATTTTTTTGCGCCAAGTGCTTAACGTCCACTGTGATTTATCTAATTTAATTCGCTGATTTCGGGTGCCTTCTATGCGTTGCTCTACCCACGAAAACATGAGCATCCATATGGTTTGCGGGCACGTATAACCACACCAAACCCGACCAAGCCAGTTAGTTACAAAAAATAATGCAAAGGCCCCCACCATGAATAGCAGGGCTAAAATCATAAAATCTTGAGGAAGGAGTGTTAAACCAAAAATAGTAAAGGTTTGCGTTGCCACATCAAGCAGCACGGCTTGTTGTCCGTTATATTGGATCCATGGTATTGCAATAAACGTCAGCATTAACAGCCAGCCTAAATTACGGCGTATGCGCTGAAAAAAACCTTTTTGCTCGCGGATGTAAATTGGCCCTTCATTTTTATAGGGCTTAATGATCATGTCTTCTTCTTTAATATCAAACTTCATAGTACTTGCTTCATAATGACGGGTATTAAGCAAGTATTTGCAACTTTCAGACCAAGCTGAAACTTTAATTAAATCATTGATATTAAATAAATAATTTTAAAAAATAAAAAGCAACCTCGCGATATAAAGCGTACATCGCGATATATCACGAATTTTTAGTAATCCCTAACTTTCGCATTTTTGAGCGTAGTGTACTCTCTGGTAAGCCCAATTTAACTGCTGCTCCTTTATCACCGGATATTTGCCAGTGTGATAACGCGAGAACTGAGGTTATATGCTGCTTTTGCGCTTCATCGAGCGTAAGTGAAGGATTAATAACGACTTCACCACCCGCTTGCAAAGGCTGACTTAGCTGCAGTACAGCCTGATTAGATAAAATAGCTTCACGTTCAAGTACATTTTGCAGCTCTCTAATATTGCCTGGCCAATCGTAAGCCTGCAGCTGCATAATTGCTTTTTTACTTAGCCCTTTTAAATGTTTACCAAGTCGTTTATTTAGCTGCGCAATTAAATTAGCGCATAAGTAAGGAATATCTTCTTTTCGATCTTTAAGGGCGGGTACTTTTATTGGAAATACATTGAGCCGATAGTACAAATCAATTCTAAACGTGCCTTTTTGAACCATTTCCCATAAATCGCGATTAGTCGCTGCAATTACTCTAATGTTTACTTTTAGCGTATTGCTGCCACCCACACGTTCAAACTCTTGTTCTTGCAAAACCCTGAGTAATTTACTTTGCGCCTCAAGTGGAAGCTCTGCTATTTCATCTAAAAATAAAGTGCCTTTATCAGCAAGTTCAAAACGCCCCTTACGGCGCTCATTTGCACCCGTAAACGCGCCTTTTTCATGTCCAAACAATTCCGACTCTAGCAAGCTCGGTGTAAATGCGGCGCAATTTACTTTTATAAAGGCTTGTTCGCTACGCTTGCTTAGCCTAAACAAATTACGCGCGACAAGCTCTTTACCTGTCCCATTATCACCTAGTATAAGCACCGTGCTATCGGTTTCACTTACCAGCTTTATTTGGTCTAACATAGTATGAAATACATGGCTTTTTCCAACAAGCCCGGAGTCTTGCCAGTCTTCATTGAGCTCTGCAATTAAATAGTTGTTCTCATCTTTTAATTGCTCACTTAAGTGTTTTACCTGCGCAAGTGCCTCTTGCAATGCGTTTTGTGTGTGCTGTTGCAGTGATATATCGCGAAATACAGCCACAGCACCAATTAATTTATCATTTTGATAAACCGGTGTTGAAGTGTATTGAACTGCAAATGAGCTACCGTCTTTTCGCCAAAAAACTTCGTTTTTTACTTCACGACGTTTTCCGTCAAACATAGTGCAATATATTTGGCATTCATCGGCAGGATAAGGTGTACCATCAGCATGAGTATGGTGATGATATTGATGTATTTTTTTACCTAATAATTCGTCAGCGCACCAACCTGTCATGCGCTCAGCGGCAGGATTAACAAACACCGCATTACCCAATAGGTCAAAACCGTATATGCCTTCACCTACTGCGTTTAACAATAATGTAGGATCGTTTAAAAATTGTTTTATCATAAATGCACCTCGCGAAATATCGCGAGTATTATGGCAATTTTATACACTAAGTGCACTCATTACTTAAAATGAACTCACGTGCTCATTAAAACGCTATAAGTACTCCTTAAATAGCGTTTTTACATCTATTTTTGCACCTAACCTTGCGGCTATTAAATAAAGTCCTGCAAGTTTTCGATGAATAAAAAGCGCATCAATGGGCGGTGTATGCCATTGCTGAGATTGCGCGCTAAGTGCAAGCCCTGCATTTTTAATCTTGAGCGCTAGTTCACTATTTTTAAAATCAAATTCCCCTTCTGCTCTTAGTGGCTCGCACGCCATTAAAAATAAATCAATGACGTTATTTTTATAGTTATCTACAATATCATTTTGAAAGTAACCGATTTGTGAAGCCGCTTTGAGTACGCCTTCTCTGTTGTTTTCACTACCCGCTTTAAATAAGGCTAAATAGGCTTGGCTAAGTTCGCTGGTTATTTCTCGCGTTGCACCAAAATCAAATAAAACAATTTTTTGTGTATCAAGCTGGTAATGAAAATTTGCAAAGTTAGGATCGGTTTGAATTAATTTAAATTCAAACATTTCTTTAAAAAACAAGTCAATCAACTGCTCTGCAACAAAGCTTTTTTGCTCATCAGGTAACCCTGTAATACTCTCTATTGGCTCTGCTTTTATATACTGCATCGTTAGCACTTGCTGCGTGCTGTGCTCAAGATATACATTCGGGACTTTAAAATGATTATTGTTTACTAATGCATTTTTGTAGCGAATTAAATATTGCGCTTCTCGGGTGTAATCAGCCTCGGCTAATAACTGTGCTTTAGCCTCATTAACAAGCGGTTTAACATTAAGATCTTTAGGCAATAACCGAGACAACGTTAATAACGAAATAACGTTATCTACATCACTCACGACACTTTTTGCAATACCAGGGTATTGAATTTTAACAGCAAGCTGCTCGCCATTTTCTTTATAAGCTAAATGTACTTGCCCTATAGAAGCCGCAGCAAAGGGTCTTAATTCAATGTGAGAAAAGCGTGCTAGCCAGTCATCACCCCATTGCTTTTTTAACACTTCAACAAGCTGCTTATGCGGCATTGGATTCGCGTCTGAGCGCAGTAAAGCAAGTAACTGAGCCAATTCAGGGCTAAGTAGATCACCGGCATCCATTGAAAGTAATTGCCCGAGCTTCATTGCAGCGCCACGCAAATGTGATAACTGTATGGCTAGTTTTTCAATATTTTTAGGTTGTAGTAGTAAGCTTTTATTGTCCCACCCTTTACCTGTTAGCGCGCTCTTAGCGCCATCAACTAACATGTTGGTAGCAACACCTGTGGCAAGTGAGCCTAATTTTGCAAAGCGAGAAAGCCGAGAAGTGGGAACAGTACGAGGAGCCGCCATAATATTAAAACCTAATTAGCCTGAAGTCAGGCTAGTTAATACGTATATTGTAAGTAGGTAGATCTACTTATAAACGAGGTACTAGCTTAATTGCACCTTCAACCACTTTCATATCAAGTGGAAGTTTACTTAAAAGCATCATTTTAGGGTCATCCATATTTAATGTATAAACTGGATTAACCGCTAAAAAAGTATTAATGACTTCCATTGCTTGGCTATCAAGTGCGCCTAAATTACCTTTAAAACCACCGGCATCTACACTCGAATCAAGTAATTTAATATTACGTAAAAATACCGCTTTCTTCTCACTGTCGTAAAATGGGCTACCTTCAATTTGTAGCTTTAAACGCACTGGGTATTTAAGTGCGAATGCATTAATCACAGCACTTGAATCTGCACCAAGCACAACAACATCGCGGTTATCAGGCCCAATATTTACACTTAAGTCGTTTACATCAAACTGAACAGGTAAACCCATTAAGCTTACTTTTTCACTCAACTTTGGTAATTGATTGCCCAGTACAGACTCAACCTCAGCGTTAGTAAATGAATATACTGATATGCCTTGCGTGGTATTACAGGCAGTTAAAAATAATGCTGCAATAATAATTAAAATTCTCATGAGAACCCTTTTGTTTATAAATTAGTGATACATAAAAAAGCCGCAACAAAGCGGCTTCTAAAAATAACAACCAGCATATAACATGCTGGTTTAAATGCATTAAGCTGCAAGTGTCACTTTAAGACGCGTTAGTGTGTCAGATTCAACTGAACCAGCACTGAGCGCTAATAACTGCTTTAAATAGTAGTTTAAATCAGCATGTTCACCACGGTGTTTATCATCGAGCATAGCCACTTGTTCTGCCATTCTAAGTGACTTATCAGCCGAACTTACATTCGTTAATATTTCCATGCGCGTAATAAGCTGCTCGGCGTTTAACGTTGTTTTAAGCGGTGCATGATACTGACTTGGCAACGCTTCATTGTTTTCAAGTGCACTAATGAGTGCATCTAAATTAGCTTGTTCTGATTTGCTTGTAAGCAATGCAAGTTTATCTTCAATCGCTGTTAGTAGCTTAGTAACCTTTGGCGCTAACGATCTAAATTGCATATATCCTTTTACTTTTGTTTCTAGGTCGTGCAACTGCGCTCTCTGATTTACATCACTCAGTGCAGCTTCAAGCTCAGCAAGTTCTACAAATGCTTGTTTATCAGATTCGTTTTGCTCAAGCTTTTGCTGCTCAAATTCGTTACTGCGTTTAGTGAATGTTTCATCGTTAAATTGGCGAAATTTTTGCCATAACGCATTTTCGGCTTTTAAACCTGCAAAACCAATAGTTTGCCACTGTTGCTGCATTTGCTTCAACTCTTGGCAAGCAGCGGCTAAGTCATCACTTTGTGATAACTGCTCTGCTTTTTCTATTAGTTGATTTTTAAGTGCTGCATTACTTTTATGAAACGCATTTAATAAAGACAATACTTGTTGCTGCTCGTTTTTATAACGATCGTTTAGTGTACGGTATGTTTTAGGGTCAACTTTACCCACACTGCGCCACGCTTTGTTTAAACGATTATATTGGCTTTCATATTGCTTCCAATCAAAGTCATCCTCAGCAGTTGGCTGTAAATGAAGTGCATGCATGTCGTTAATAATACTCTCACGCTGTGCTTTAGACGCTTCGCGTTGTACTTCTTGCTCTGCGAAATAGCTACGACAAGGTGCAAATAACAGCTCGATTTGTTCATCAAACTGCACGCCTTGTTGCTTTTCTTCATCTGTATCTAAGCGACCTAACTCGTTCCAACGTTTACGTAGCGCTTTTACTTGCTCTGCGCGTTGTTGTGGATCAGCACACTCTTCGCTTACTAACGCAGTTACTTCTTCTAATAAGGCTTTACGCTTTGGTGCTGCTGCGTATTTTTGCCAATCTTTAGCATCCGCAAGTTGCGCCTCAAGATCTGCTTTTATGTTTACAAGCGGCTGTTGGTATTGCTCGGTGAGTGTATTAAATAACTCTTCAAACCCTTTAAACACCCCAAAGGCAACATTAAAGCGGCCGTCTTCTATTAGGCGTTTTACATCTCGCGCTTTGCGCTTTGCTTGGCTTTGGTTTTTTTCAAGTGGCTTAATTAGCTCATTCATTGGCACTAAAAATTGCTTTTTTTGCGCATTAAGCTGTGCTTTAAATTTACTTTGCAGTACACCATCTAAAATAGTTAAATGATTACGTGCTGCTTTAAATGCATTATTAAACTCAGTTAATATAACATCATGTTGAACTAAATCTTCTGCGGGTTTAATTTCGCATAATGCTGAAAAAGCGAGTTTGTATTCTTTTATAGCCGTTGTTAATTGAGGTAACTTAGCGACTTGAGTAAATAGCTTTTCTAATTTACTAACAGCGAGTTTTGATTGCGTATTATTAGCAAGTTCTGTTTCGTTAATAGCTTGCTTAGCCTGCGCTACTTTTGCATCAAGCCAATCTTGTTGAATTTGCTCTGGAGTTTCAAGGCCAAGCTGTAAGGCATTTTCAATTTCTTCACCCAAAGCTTCAACAGTTGCCAAGGCAAGTAATTGGCGTTGTTGTAGCGCTAATTGTTGTTGCTCTTTATCGTGTAACGCTCTGAGCTGATCAATATGCGCGTTTAACTTAGTGGTAATTGAAGTATATTTTTCACCGAGTAATTTAACCCGCTCATCGCTTAACCATTTAAACTCAAGTACTTGCCACTGGGCCATTAAATCGCTTGCTTGCGAATTCACAACACTAAATTCTGTTTTTTCACGTAAAGCATTTAACTTAGCTAAAATAACACGTGTAACACTTTCTACTTCAAGGGGCATTTCAATTGCTAAACGCTCATTTTCAATATGTGCCTCGAGTGCTGACTTTGCACCGCTTTTTGCATGTTTTAATAATGGCTTAATTAATTGATGGGTGATAACCAGTTCAACTAACTGAGTTTGTAGCTCTTCATTACCTTCTTTAAACGCTTTTTCTACTAGTTTTGCATTTGCTAAACGCTTTAATAACTTAACGCGTACTTGCAGTTCTTTTTCTGCAAACGCTAACTTTTCAAGTGTTTTAACTGATGCAAAACGATCTATGTATTCATTTTTAATTTGCGGTGTTAACGCACTTTCGCTATCTAGAACAGCATTAGATATTTGCAGGTCGGCTATATCTTTTAATGCTTGGTCTTGTTTATATGCTTTCCACCAAAGTGGTAAGTTGTTTACTTTTTGCAGCGCTTTGCGGCGTATTTCGGCTGAACTATCTTCAAGTGCTAACGTGTTTAATATTGTTGCATCACGTTGAATGTCTAATTTTTCGATAGCATCAAGACGTACTTGCTGCTTAGGGTGTTTCCATTTTGGTGTAAAAAGGTAGCTTAAAGATCATGTTCACTAAACCTAGCTATTTCGTTGTCTGATTTAAATTCTTTTTGTAGTTGAGCTTTTGTCTTTTGGATCATTTCTCCATTAGCACCAATCGTAAATTGCTCGTTTGATTGAGCCACTTTTGCTTGATACAACATAACCAACTGCACTGTTTGTTGCTTTTGCTCATCTGATAAAACGGTACCGTCTGGCCATTTGCCAGTCGACGCACCGTATTGCAAGCGTTCAAATAATTCGGGGGTAATATTTTGTACAAGATTGTCGATATTCATGTCATTTTTTCTTTTTTAGAGTCACTAAAACAATACGGTTTATAAGGTACCAAATACAACCTATGCCAATTGCGGCAGTGTAAGCATACCACTGCAGCGTTTTTTCTTGCGGTTGTAAAAAGTACAAACAGAAAAAACCACCTAAAAATAAGATAAGCGCCAAAAAGGAGTGATTTATAAACATCTGCTTTTTTTTAATTCGCTGTTCGCGCTGAAGTTGTAAAACTTGCTCGTCGTTGAGCTCTGCGACGTTACTTTCGCAATGCGGACACTGCTTATGTTTATCTGAAATTGATTTTGCACATTTTGGGCAACGAATAATCGCCATACTTCTCTCCATACTACGCATAAAAAAAGCGCCTTTCGGCGCCTTTATTGTACTTGTTTTATTTCTCGTTGTCTTTTTTGAATTCAAACCAATAACTGATTTAGGGGCGATAATTTTCCAAGATACCCACTAAGTTTAATTACTCGGCGTCTTTCGACTGTTTCTCTAAACGTTTTTCCCAGAACGTGGCGTTTTTAATCCCTAATTTAATTGGGTCAAACATGATTTTTCCGCCTTTTTTCTTCTGTTCTTCATAATCGCTCAGACATAATAAAGCAGGCTTAGCTACGAAGAAAATAGCTAAAATACCCAAAATATTAATCCAGGCCATTAAGCCAACGCCAATATCGCCAATAGTCCAAATATACCCTGAATTATTAACCATGCCGTATGCAACCATAAACATAATCACCAATTTAACAATAACAAGCGGAATAGTGCCTTTAAAGTAACGATTTAGGTAAGCGATATTCGTCTCTGCAATAAAGTAGTAAGCAAGTATTGTCGTAAAAGCAAAAAAGAATAATGCAATGCCTACAAATGCTTCTCCAAAGCTACCAAATACACTAAATAGAGCCATTTGAGTAAAAGCTGCTGATCCCACCTCAGTGGCTGCATCAACATTTTGAACAATAAATTGCCCTGCTGGTAACTCACCCACAATGTTGTATTGCTGCGTTATTAAAATCATTAATGCTGTTGCAGTACACACAAAGATGGTATCAACATAAACAGAAAAAGCTTGTACTAAACCCTGTTGAGCGGGATGATCAACTTCTGCAGCGGCTGCTGCATGAGGTCCAGTACCCTGACCTGCCTCGTTAGAATATATACCGCGTTTAACACCCCAACCAATAGCAGCGCCAAAACCTGCCTGCGCTGTAAACGCATCACTGATAATTAAATAAAATATATCACCCACTTTATCTAAATTTAAAAATACCACGATTAATGCCAGTACTATGTAACCCAACGCCATAAATGGAACTACAACTTGGGTAAAGTTCGCAATACGCTTAATACCGCCGAAGATAATAAATGCTAAAACAATCAGAATGATTGCCAAAGCAACCAACTTAAAGCTACCTACATCACCAAAGCTGGTAGACACCATAGTGCCATTACCAAACACTTGGGTAAACGCATTACCGACTGCATTTGCTTGCACGCCTGGCAGAAAAACACCACACGCTATAATTGCAGAAACAGCAAATAAAACAGCTAACCATTTTTGTCCCAAACAACGGTCAAAATAATACGCTGGGCCACCACGATATTGTCCGTCTTCTTCTGTTTTATAAATTTGACCTAAAGTAGATTCTGCATAGGCAGTGCTTGCGCCTAGAAAAGCAACAACCCACATCCAAAAAATAGCACCCGGACCACCAAAACCAATAGCCGCTGCAACACCTGCAATGTTACCCACACCTACGCGCCCAGACAACGATACTGCAAGGGCTTGAAAAGATGATATACCTTTATCAGACGTGTTAGGGCTAAATAATAACTTACACATTTCTTTAAAATGTCTAACCTGAGCAAATCGGGTTAATACTGAATAGAACAAGCCTGCGCCTAGGCATAAAAAGATGAGTGCATTACTCCACACAACATCATTGACAGCGCTTACAAAAGCTTCCATGGATATCCTCTATAGTTATATTTATTATTTTTTAATTACGAGACTCTGCTTAAGCTACTCAGAATGCACGACATAAGCTTTACGAAATAAGGTGTTAACTTCTTCTGCCCACTCTTATGATTTGATTAATCTTAACTTAAATCACTCAGCTTTGTTAACACTTAATTTTCAAAACATCGGATTATACTCTCTGCTGCAACCGTTCTAATCGGTGAAGTCCAAATGAAACTAGATTGATTCGTATCGATGCAGTCACAATAGGCAGTAGAGCGTTAAAACGATTAAATAACACGGTAAGTATAAAATTGTTATTTTTTGGTACAACCAGTATGCTAAAAATTGCATAAAAAAAGGGCATCAAAACTATTGATACCCTCCAAATAATCGTTTTATCTTAAATTATCAACAACATTAACAATTGCCGCTAACGTATCTTGACCAAATTGATACGAACGACGGTCTGACCAGCCATAGTCTGGATCAGGTAAATCGTTGTTGTCTTTAAATGGCATTTCAATTGTGTACGTTAATGCTTTGAATTCTTCAGCAGTAGCTGATGAGCCTACAGTAAGGTTAGCTTGGCCGGGCTCATCTTTTGGATAGCCATGCTCATCTTGAAACTCTGGAGTAATTGTTAAAAGTGCGGCTTTAAAGCTATCTTCAAGGCCTTTAAGACGAGCATCGTAACTTGGAATACCTTCACTGCCTGCTACAAAGTTATAAGGTATAGCTTCATCACCGTGTATGTCTAAGTGCATATCTAAGCCAACTTCACGCATTTTATTAAGCACTAAGTAAACCTCAGGGCTATTTTCCATGCTTGGTGTTTGCCATTCACGGTTTAAGTTAACGCCTTTAGCATTAGTACGGAGATGTCCGCGTGCGCTGCCATCTGGATTCATATTTGGCACAACGTAAAATACGGCCTTTGATAGAAGCGCTGCTGCATGTGGGTCTTCGTCATCAAGAAGTTTGTGCAGTAGACCTTCTACATACCATTGCGCCATTGTTTCACCTGGGTGTTGACGTGCTGTGATCCAGATGTTTTTCTTATCTTCACTTGGCTCACCAATTTTAAGCACACTCATATCACGACCGTCGAGTGTTTCACCAAGTGTTATTAATTGGCAAGCGCCTTGGCTTTGTGCCCAAGACAGTAAATCTAAATGGCGGTCGTAACTGTATGGTGCAAAGTAAGCAAAATACACACTGCCGCACTCGGGTTCAATTTCAAAGCTTAATGTGCCATTTTCATAGCTTGATGGTACACGAAACCATGTTTGACGGTCATATGATGCAACGGCTTGATACCCTTCCCAACCATCTGGGTAAGCTGATTTATCAAGCTCATTAATATTTAACTTATGCAATTGGTAAGGCGTTGTTTCAAGACGAAAGTGAAACCACTGATAAAATTCAGACTGGTGATCTTTATTAATTTCTAATTGAATATTTAAAGGATCGGTGGCTTCAATAACGTTGATATTACCACTGTCGAAATTGCTGCTGATTTTCATGAAAAAACCTTTAGGTTGAATAAGTTTATCTGCTTATTAATTCACAGAACTGACATTATTTTGTAAATAGTAAAACGAACGTGCATTTTCTTTATTAAAGCCTATCACAAGGCATACGCTTTAAAAATAATACACGACCAAAAAAGCCAGCAACATGCTGGCTTTTAAGTCACTGCAAATAAATTAGCGAGGTAAGCTTGGGAATGACACTTCGGCCATATCGCGCATACAACGAACTACTTGGCAGCTGTAACCAAACTCATTGTCGTACCATACATATAAAACAATACGGTTATCTTCAACAATTGTTGCTTGTGAATCAACAACACCTGCGTAACGGCTACCTACTAAATCGGTAGATACAATTTCCGTTGATGCGGTGTAATCAATTTGATCACGTAAGTCTGAATGAAGTGCTGTATCGCGTAAAAATGCGTTTAGCTCTTCAACTGATGTGCTTGTTGCTAAGTTAAGATTTAAAATAGCTAGCGACACATTAGGTGTAGGTACGCGGATTGCGTTACCTGTTAACTTGCCTTCAAGCTCTGGTAATGCTTTTGAAACCGCTTTTGCAGCCCCTGTTTCAGTAATTACCATGTTAAGTGCTGCGGCACGGCCACGGCGCTCTGCTTTGTGGTAGTTATCAATAAGGTTTTGATCGTTCGTGTACGAGTGTACAGTTTCAACATGGCCATTATTAATACCAAACTTATCGTTTAGTGCTTTAAGCGTTGGTGTAATTGCATTGGTTGTACAGCTTGCTGCACAAACAATTTTATCTTCAGGTAAAATATCTTTGTTATTAACACCATATACGATGTTTTTGATATTACCTTTTGCAGGAGCTGTTAATAATACTTTTGCAGCGCCCTTACACTCTAGATGCTGGCCAAGGCCCGCTTCGTCTTTCCAAATACCGGTGTTATCAACAATTAATGCATTGTCGATACCGTATTGAGTGTAATCAATTTCGCTAGGAGAGTTAGCGTAAATAACCTGAATGTAGCTACCGTTGGCTTTAATTGCGTTACGTTCTTTATCAATAGTGATTGAGCCATTGAATGGACCGTGAATTGAATCACGACGCAGTAAGCTTGCACGCTTTTCAAGATCACCATCTTTACCACCACGCACAACAATAGCGCGCAAACGTAAATCTGAATATGGACCTGATTTTTCAATTAATAAACGCGCTAGTAAACGACCAATACGACCAAAACCATACAATACAACATCGCGTGGTTCTTTCGCTGGTAAGTCAGCTATTTCTGCAAGTTCATCTTTTACAAATTCTTCTACTGAGCGGCCTTTTGCAGCTTCAGTGAACAAATAACTATATGCAAGCTTACCAATATCAATACGTGCAGAGTTTAATTCCATTTTGCTGATAGCTTCTAAAAATGGGAAGCTTTCACGCAAACGTAATTTAGTGCCTTCAAACTGAGCAACGGTTTTGTGAGATTTAATAATATCGATAGTACTGGCATTTACGAGAGGACGGACATATACAGCAATTTCAATACCACGATTACGGTAAAGTTTACCAATGATTGGTTGCATGCTTTCTGCGTAATCTTGGCGCTCTTGCCAACTATTTGTGTATTCTAACTCGTGAGATGAGGTCATTTTATTTACCTAAGTTTATCATTTTGAACGGATAGCCTTTAAAAATGCACTATATTTGAGAGTAATGCACTTCAGGCAGAGCTATTCTAATTTAATCTGAAGTTATTCTCTACTGTTAGGCGTTAAATGATTGCGTTAGAATAACAAGGTAAATATTCATTTGGGGTTAAGGGATGCTTAAAAAAGCAAGTATACTATTGGGTTTGCTAACGTTGGCAGGGTGTGAAGAACCGTTGACACTCGCACAAGTGTGCAAAGAAACACCTGGCCTTTGTAGCGACTTAAACAAAGACAGCCACTGTAAGGATGAGCGTTCTGATGTAATTATTAAACGTTACATAGAATACAAAGACCCTACTGATGAAAATAAATACCAATTACTCAAGGACTTTGAATCCTATAACCAATGTATAACTGTGGCCGCTAAAATTGAACACATTAAGTTAAAAGCTAAAAAAACGTCTCGTATTGACGGTCAATTAACGAGCATTAAAGAAATGACTCGGTTATATCAAGATACCCAAAATACAAACCATCCAGGTTTGCTCTACTACCAATGGTCACGTAATAATAACCAAAGCGCACTAACTAAATTATTGGCTATAGAAAATGAAGAAAGTGTAACGCAAAGTGCCGAAATGCAATTTTTCTTAGCATCGTACTATATTAAGTTCGACGATGAAAAAACCATTGATTTACTTTATAAAACTTTAGAGCTCAATAAAAAAGACAACGTACCGAATCCTGAAGTGTATACATCACTTATTAGTCTTTTTTATAAACATGATAAGTTTAAGCACGCATATATATTTTCTAAAGTAGCGCAAATGTCTGGGATTGAGAATATTGATGTGTTCGAAATTGAGCAGCAGTTAATCACAAATGGTAAAAGCTTAGACAGCCTAGATGTACTTGCAGAGCAAACATTTCAGCAAATAATGACAGGTAATTTTGTATCTCCTCGAGAGTTTTAATTTATAATCGCAAAAATAACCTAATACCAATCTGCTTATGTATGGGTCTATTTAACGTTAAGGAAATTACGCTAGAACTAGGCAAAAATTTTTGTATCTAGTTGTTCTAAATAAGAAATTCTTAACGACGTTAT
>NZ_BADT01000129.1 GCF_000239855.1 Pseudoalteromonas sp. BSi20652
TTCAGCATTAATACACAATAATTGGAGAGTTTATAATCATTTACTTTAATAAAAGAGAATATTGAATGCTACATTTGCCTACCGTATTATCACTCTCTTTTATTCTAAACTTACTAATAGGTCTGTTTTTTTTATCAGTTTACAAAGCTAAAAAACAAACCTCATTTTTATTGTTTGGCATAGCTTGTATTACTTTTGTAGCCGCTGAACTAGTTGTAGGTTTAAAACTAATAATAGATGCTCCCTTTATTACGCGGTATCTGGCCAATATTCTTATAATACTAAGCCCAACTTTAGTTATTATCGGTTTACATAAATATAAACACAGTAAGCCATTAAATTTAGTGTCTATATACTATTTTCTTGGATTCGCAGCACTTACTTTATTTCCCATATATAAATATCCAGCTGGGCAAATGTTAACGAGCTTTATTATCTCGCTCTTATACCTATACTCTGCTCATATTATTAAAAGTATTAATTTCATAGCAACCTTACAAAAAAAGCGCTCATTGTATGTTTTTCAATTCACAGCTTAATTATGCTCATACAAGCTGGATTATTAGCAGTGTCTATTGTTAACGTTAATTCTCCAAACTACCTTGAACTATTGCAATTTATTTTAAGTAGTCATTTGATTTTAGCCACTTGCAGCGCCTTAATCTTACCTTATCTTCTAGCCTCACATACTGAATATATACTTTCAGGCCTTGCTAACACCGACATGTTAAGCAAATTACTCAACCGCCGTGGTTTTTTTACAACAAGTAAAGAAGCACTAAGCAACCCGGAAAATTTGAACAAAAATGTGTCTATTATTTTGCTCGACATTGATTTTTTTAAGCATGTAAACGACCAATTTGGTCACGACGCAGGCGATCAGGCAATTAAGTGGATATCTCAACATATTAAAAAACAATTTATAAATGTGGGTATTAGCGCCAGAATTGGCGGTGAAGAATTTGCTATTTTACTACCAAATTCAAGCCTAAGCGAAGCAAAAAATAATGCAGAACAATTGAGAATAAAAATAAGTACTAGCCCTTTTTATTATCAAGGTCAGCATATTAGCTTATCGGTAAGCGCTGGAGTAAGTAATGCATTAAATGGAAGTAAAACCATAAAGGAGTTACTCGCTTATGCCGACAAACGCCTTTACCTAGCAAAAAAACAGGCCGAGATAAAGTAGTAGCCTTTGATGAAGAAAGCTAACTGCTTTTTAGCAGTTTATAATACCCAAAAAAACCACTGTATTTTAACGACCATATTTTATTTAGCTAATATCTATCCATAAAAAGACCCTTCATTTGAAGGGCTTTGGTACACACACAATAGAGTTCATGAATTACTTACAAGACAGTGTAGCCTCGTCTGCCTTGTTTGGCACAAACTTAATGTTAGCCACAGAAATTGATGCTTTACCATTACTTCGTAAGCTAAATGGGCTTGTTAGGCTTGCAAAGTTAACACCCTTATC
The DNA here is from genome assembly GCF_000239855.1 of Pseudoalteromonas sp. BSi20652. Classification (GTDB taxonomy): domain Bacteria; phylum Pseudomonadota; class Gammaproteobacteria; order Enterobacterales; family Alteromonadaceae; genus Pseudoalteromonas. Next base: position 1,478 of record NZ_BADT01000129.1, read on the forward strand.
AGCAAAACAATCTAAATCAATTGATACTGACTGCCATTTATTTTCAACGGTTTTGTCTACAATATTTGCTAAATCAATGCTTGCACCACATTCGCCCGAGCAATCCATAGCAAGTGCTATATCGCTCGTTAGTGCTTCGTTTAATTTAATATCAAAGCTAATCACACTATTTGCTTCAACGTAGGCAATGGTATCTTCTGCAAAGCTTGTTACTATTTCAGCACTGGCTTTTTCTGCACCGCTAAAGTTAAATTGGCGAGCGTCTTCTTGTACTGTTTTGTCCTCAGTACGGTATTTAATTGCACCAAATTCATGGGTACTACTCGATACATCTAAAAGCTCATTTCCCGATTTTAACAATAAGCGCCATGGTGCTACAGGTGCACCAACAAGTATATCCATACTAGTAAGCCCAGAGTTATCAAGTTTAGAGTCTTCATCAAGGTTATCAGCTAACACGTTTTTATCGCCGTACGTTAAACCAAAACCATAAGGGAGTAACGGATCGTAATTTTCATCGCCTTTATTAACCGCAGTTTGTACCGCCGACTTAGGCCAAGAAAACGATAGCTTACCTTTAAAGTTATTTTGAATAGTCCCGTCTGCCGCTTTTAATAAAACATCAGCAATACCTGCACCTTCAGTACCTGGCAACCATGCAGCTACAAACGCATCAGATGCGTTAAGTTCGCTGTTAACCCACATAGGTCGACCTGATATAAACACAGATACAACAGGAATGCCTTGCTCTTTTAGCGAGCTTAAAAGTGCTAATGACTTTTTATTTCCGCGTTCAAACTCAAGGTTATCTTTATCGCCATGCCCTTCTGCGTAAGGTTCTTCACCAAATACAACAATGGCAACATCTGGACGTTGCTCAAACGTGCCATCGGCGCTTAAAGTAACACTTCCACCTGCTGCAGATATTTGTTCTTCAAGCCCTTTATATATCGAAGTAGCACCAGGGAAATCAGCATTTTTATTATTAGTCCCCTGCCATGTAATACTCCAACCACCCGACTGTTTACCTATATTATCAGCACCATCACCTGCAACAAGTACGCGTTGATTAGCTGCGATAGGCAATAAGTTGTTTTTGTTTTTAAGTAATACAAGCGATTCGCGCACAGCCTGACGCGCTACTTCGCGGTGCTCTTGTGCACCAATCAGCTCTGTTTTTCCTGAGTAAAGACGCTTAGCTGGACTTGGTTTATCAAATAAACCAGCACGGAGTTTTACGCGTAATATTCTGCTCACTGCGTCATCAATACGCGACATACTAATTTCGCCTGACTTAACTTGCGCAATTGTATTGTTATAAAGCGGCTTCCAGGCACCTGTTGGCACCATGAATATATCAAGGCCTGCATTAACAGCTTGTGCACAACTTTCGTTAGTACAGCCTTCAATTTGCCCATGACCATTCCAATCACCCACTACAAAACCATCAAAACCCATACGTGTTTTTAATACATCAGTAAGTAAGTATTTATTGCCATGATTTTTAACGCCATTCCAGCTATTAAATGATGCCATAACCGATTGGCTACCTGCTGATAAACCGCCCACATAGCCTTGTGCATGAATATCAAATAATGATTGTTCACTGTCGATGTTATTACCCTGATCATCCCCACCAACGGTGCCGCCATCGCCAATAAAGTGCTTAACCGTACTAATAACACGCTTATCACTTAAAAAGTCGCCTTCGGCTTTACCTTGCAAGCCATTTACTATGGCTGCTGAGTAATCGTGTACAATTTTTGGATCCTCAGAGTAGCCTTCGTACGTTCTGCCCCAGCGGTCGTCGCGTACTACGGCAACTGTAGGTGCAAATACCCAATCAATACCCGTAGCCATTACTTCTACTGCGGTAATAGACGCTATTTGCTCGATTAAATCAGGATTATTCGCTGCACCTAAACCAATGTTATGCGGGAATAACGTTGCACCAATTACATTATTATGGCCATGCACAGCATCTGTGCCCCACATAGTCGGGATATTACTGCCATCAAGTGAGTCATCGACAGAAGCTTGATAAAAGCTCTCTGCTAAGGCCACCCAGTCCATTGGTGTTGCATGTTTGTCGCCATTAGGGAACGCACCACCGCCATTAAGATATGAGCCAAAGCCATATTTACGCATGTCTTCAACGGTAATATCACGAATTTCTGGCTGAATCATTTGAGCAACTTTTTGCTCAAGTGTCATAGTTTTTAAATAGTTAACTATTTTAGCTTCAATGTCGGCATCTTTTTTAACGGCAATATTAAGTTTTGGCCAAATTTGCGCTGTTTTAGATAACGTTTCATTACTTTCAATCGATGTCACTGCGTCGTTTGAACAAGCCGATAAAGTACCTAATGATGCAATTAATGTTGCTAAAGCTATTTTATTAAGTGTAAAAGGGGTTTTCATTATTGAGCCTCCTGCGCTTGAACTGGTTTGCTACCGCTTAAACCATAGAACACGATAAATATGTAACATAAAATAGGTAAAACATACGAAAGTTGAACACCCACACTATCAGCAAGCGCACCTTGTAAAAGAGGCACTATTGCACCACCAACAATCGCTAAACACAAAATACCAGAGCCTTGAGCGGTATGCTTACCAAGTCCATTTAACGCTAAACTAAAAATAGTTGGGAACATAATAGAATTGAATAAACCAACCAATAATATTGACCACATTGCTAATTGACCCGACGTGCTCATGGCAATAATAACTAAGATAATAGCCATGGTTGCGTTAAAGCCAAGTACTTTACCAGCGGGTAATTTTTGCATTACAGCCGCACCAATAAAACGCCCAACCATAGCACCACCAAAATAATAAGTGATGTAATGGGCTGCAACATTCTCTTTTAGCCCTGCTATATTTTCTTGTGCTAAAAAGCTTACTAAAAAGCTACCAATTGCCACTTCGGCGCCAACATACATAAATATACCCACAGCACCTAATACAAGATGGCGATACTGCCAAGCACTGCCTTCAATTGCCTCTGATTTTTCGGCTTCTGCTTTTTGCTCGCTCATAATGTCTGGTAATTTAAGCCAAGCAAAAATACCGGCCAGTAAAATAAGCATTGCAGCTAAAAGGAGGTAAGGAAGTTGTACTGACTCTGCATTTTGTGCCGGTGTTAAAAAGGCTTCTGACGCTGAGTCTAGAATTAACAAAGCACCAAATGATGGCGCAATCGTAGTACCTAACGCATTAAAAGCTTGAGTAAGTGTTAAGCGAGACGACGCTGTTTTTGCTGAACCCAACAAACTTACATAAGGATTTGCAGATACTTGCAATAACGTTATGCCGCTGGCAAGCACAAATAAAGCGAATAAAAATACAGGATAACTATGTAAAGACGCTGCTGGGTAAAATAATACACACCCTACTGCCGCAATTAAAAGCCCAACCACAATCCCTTTTTTATAACCAAGCTTTTTAACAATGTGTCCACTAGGGAGTGACATTAAAAAGTAAGCGCCAAAAAAGCAAAACTGCACAAGCATTGCTTGTACATACGTTAAATCGAAAACCGCTTTTAAATGCGGAATCAAAATATCATTTAAGCAGGTAATAAAACCCCACATAAAAAATAGTGAAGTTAAAGATGTAAGTGCAAAACCATAGTTTTTATCTTGGTGGTTTTGCGGCTGTGTGTGTGATGTCAATGGTGCTGAACTAGCCATGTGCTCTCCGCAATTTATTATTATAAATTGATCTTCAGTAAGTAATTAATACAAACCCCGCTAAGGCGCAGTATTAAAGAGTTGACCTGAAGATTAATTAACATTAATCTAAAAATGTAAGCGCTTTCACGGCTAATTAAATACGAACATGTTACATATTTCAACAACTTTTATTTTTAATAATGTTTTGTACCCGCTGAAAGTCAGTAAAAACAAGCGCTAAGCGTGCAATTAAGTTCTCAAAAAGGTTTGTAACCAATGACAAAAATATCATTACCATTTAATTCACCTCTATTAACAAAAGACTTTGTTTATGGTGTAGCTACAGCATCATTTCAGATAGAGGGCGGGTATGAGCATCGCTTACCGTGTATTTGGGATACCTTTTGTAGTACTGAGGGTAAAATTGCTGACAATTCACATGGTCATATTGCCTGCGATCATTACAACAATTGGCAACAAGACATAGATTTAATAGCCTCTCTAGGTGTTGATGCTTACAGACTTTCTATCTCGTGGCCACGCGTTATTACAGCCTCTGGTGAACTAAATGCAATGGGGGTTAAGTTTTATACCGACATACTGGATGAACTAAAACGAAAAAATATAAAAGCCTTTGTTACGCTTTATCATTGGGATTTACCTCAACACCTTGAAGATGAAGGCGGCTGGCTCAACAGAAAAACAGCTTATGCTTTTGAGCAGTACGTAGAACTAATTACTAACGCATTTGGAACACGAGTGTATTCTTACGCTACATTAAACGAACCCTTTTGCAGCGCGTTTTTAGGTTACGAAATTGGCATACATGCCCCAGGTCTAGTAGGTAAGCAATATGGTAAAAAAGCAGCTCATCATTTACTACTTGCTCATGGTCTGGCCATGAACGTGCTAAATAAGACATCGCCTAATACTCAAAACGGCATTGTGCTTAATTTTACACCAGCCTACCCGCTTACAAACTCCCAACAAGACATAGACAGTGCCAAATACGCTGATGACTATTTAAATCAGTGGTACATGAAACCAATAATGGACGGTGAATACCCCGATATAATTAATCAATTGCCAAGCGAGCATTTACCCGATATACACTCTGGTGATATGGAGTTAATTTCTCAGCCAATTGATTACTTAGGCATTAACTTTTATACCCGCCAAGTTTATAAAGCGCACCCTACTGATATTTATGAACCCATTGCACCAACGGGCCCGTTGACTGATATGGGATGGGAAGTTTACCCGCAATCGTTCACCGATTTGCTTGTATCGCTTAATAAAACATACACCTTACCGCCTATTTATATAACCGAAAATGGCGCAGCCATGCCCGATACATATAATAATGGTGAAGTTAACGACTTAGATCGTTTAAATTACTATAATGATCACTTAAATGCGGTTCATAATGCCGTTGAACAAGGTGTTGCCATACAAGGCTACTTTGCTTGGAGCTTAATGGATAACTTTGAGTGGGCAGAAGGTTATTTAAAACGTTTTGGTATTGTATATGTAGATTATAAAACACAGCAGCGCACCATCAAAAAAAGTGGACTTGCTTACAAAGCACTTATATCTAATCGATAATAATAGGCACAAAGCGGGATAAAACAATCATGGTCAGTGTAAAAGAAAAAATAGCGTATGGCTTAGGCGACACCGCCAGTAATATTATTTTTCAAACAGTAATGATGTTTTTAATGCTGTACTACACAGACGTAGTAGGTTTATCGCCTGCTGTTGTGGGTACTATGTTTTTAGCAGTGCGTATTTTTGATGCCGTAACCGACCCATTAATGGGTAACCTTGCTGACAAAACACATACGCGCTGGGGGCACTTTCGCCCTTACTTACTTTGGCTTGCCCTCCCTTTTGCCATTATTAGTATTTTAGCGTTCACTACGCCCGATTTAGAAGGCACCGATAAAATAATTTATGCCTTTACTACCTACACACTACTTATGGTTGTCTACACTGCGATTAATATTCCTTATTGTGCACTGGGCGGCGTACTTACTGCTGATGTAAAAGAGCGCGTTACTATTCAGTCTTACCGGTTTGTATTTGGTATGTTAGGCGGCGTAATAGTAGCGGGTTGTACTATGCCAATGGTTGAGTATTTTGGCCAAGGTGATGCAGCCAAGGGCTATCAATACACAATGACTGCAATGAGCATTTTAGGTTTTGTACTGTTTTTACTTTGTTTTTTAGGCACAAAAGAGCGTATACAACAGCCTAAAGAGCAAAACATTCCTTTTGCCCAAAGTGTTAAAGCATTAATTAAAAACGATCAATGGCGAACACTTTGCTTAGCTGCATTCTTTTTACTTACCGGACAAGTATTAAGGCTTACACTTGCTGTTTATTACGTAAAATACTATTTGGGTCGTGACGATTTAATCACCTTATTTATGACGCTAGGTGTTGCAGCTAGCATGGTAGGTTGTGCTTTAGCTCAACCACTTGCAAAGCGCTTTTGTAAGATAAAGGCCTATATAAGCTTACAAGTTATTGCCGCTGCTATTTGTGGTTTTAGTTACTTTATTAGTAAAGATCAATTAGTACTCGCATTTACTGCGTTTATTTTATGGAAATTCTTTTTAGATATGGCCACACCATTGTTGTGGGCAAAAATGGCCGACACCATAGATTACGGGCATGAAAAAACTGGTGTACGTATTACGGGTTTAGTTTATTCAGGCGTCATATTTTTTATTAAAATGGGTGTGGCTGTAGGCGGCGCAATTGCAGGCTGGTTGTTATCTTTTTACAGCTATCAGGCCGATGCATTACAAACTCTTGACACCCAACACGGTATTTTACTGTCATTCACTGTACTACCTGCTTTTGGCTCGTTATTTGTTGCCTACATAATGAAAAAATATACACTGACTAATCAAGTTGTTGAAAATATTCAATCTAAACTAACAACAACTAGTTAAGATATATACTCTGAGGTATTATTTAGCCGAAGTAATTAAGAATAAGCGAGTGAACAAATAATATGGCAACAATTTATCAAGTCTCAGAGCTTGCGGGCGTATCGTTAGCCACCGTTTCTCGCGTGATGAACAAAAATACCCGTGTAAGCGATAAAACTAAACAAAAAGTGCTTGATGCCATGGCGCAGCTTGGTTACAAGCCTAATTCTATAGCGCAATCTTTAGCCTCTAACTGCACTAACAGTGTCGGTATTTTAGTGTCTGAGTTACATGGTCCGTTCTTTGCTCAAATGATGGCAGGTATTGAGTCAGAACTTCGTGCTGCGGGTAAACACGTTATTATTACTACCGGACACAGTGAAGAAGACAAAGAACAAGAAGGCATTGAGTTTTTAATTAGTAGACGCTGCGATGCCATAATTTTGCACGTAGAAGCCGTTTCAGACGACTACCTAATAAAACTAAGCCAAGGCTCTACGCCCGTTTATTTAATGAGCCGTTACGTAGAGCAACTAAAGGACAACTGTATCAGCCTAGATAATCAATTAGGTGGCTACCTAGCCACTAAATCAATATTAGATCAAGGCCATACACAAATAGCGTATATTGCAGGTCCACAGTTTAAAGCCGATGCATTTAATAGACTTGAAGGTCATAAACAAGCGCTTACTGAGGCTGGTGTTAAATTTGATCCTACGCTTTATTATATTGGCGACTTTAACGAAACTGGCGGTAGTAAAGGCTTAAAACATTTTATTGATGAAAAACTTAGCTTTACTGCACTGGTATGCGCCAATGACGAAATGGCCTCTGGTGCTATGAAGTATGCACGAGAGCATGGTTATAATTTACCAAACGACCTATCGATTATTGGGTTTGACAACGTTATTTTTGCAAACTATCTGTACCCTACACTCACGACAATAGATAACCCTGTCGCTAAAATGGGCGAAATGGCTGCTAAATTAGTACTTAAAGATGTTTATCAAAATAAAAATCTCGTTATAAATCGCTTTTTTGAACCCACTTTAATGCAGCGTGATTCATCAGCACCGCTAACTGTATAATGATCGCATGCTAAAAATAAAAACAAAAAAAGCGGCTAAATGCCGCTTTTTGTATGTGAGTTACTTAACAATCCAAGGCGTTACTTTAATAACGTTCGATATATCGCCAAGCACTGCGCTATCATCTTCCCAGCTATCTTCAACTGCAAAATAACACACTAACTTTTCACACGTTATGCTCTTATCATCAAATTGCCTTGGGCTTTTAAATGTAACTGCTACGCCCTTTTGCTCTGGTAATAAAAACCACATTAATTTACTTACAAAAAAGCCCGACAAATCAGTTAATAGCTCATCTAACTCTTCGTTAATGGTATATAAAGACTGCTTTGAAAACGCTAAATCTTCAAGTTCATTTGCTTCTATTTGTAACTTTAATTGGCAATCGTGCGCAGGGTTTTGTGGCTCTATTACAATCACAGCTTTATCAGTATCAAGTTGCTTATCGAACGGCAATAGTAATTGTGCTTTATCGGTAAAGTTAAGCGGATACTCATTTCTTTCGGTTAAAATAGTGCCACTTTTTATTGCGCACGATTCATTAGTTCCAATATCACTAATGTAAAAGTTAACCCGCGCATATTGAAAATCGCCTTTGTTAACAATTTTTAAGCGGTCGTAAAAACCGTCATACGACATCACAAATTCTCTCGCATTAACATTAAATGCACTCATGCCCAGCAGCACTAACGCAATGGCGTTGGTACAATTAAAAATATATTTATTCATCAAAGTAGGCTCTATTTTGTTTTATCATTGTATTTAGCTCTTCTATATACGCTTCGCCGCGCTCAGAGTAAGACATTAAACCATGGGTAAGCGCAGTAGCTGCAATTGGTTTCTTTTCAAGGCGTAAGTTTTCACGTATTACGCGTAAATTTTTATAAGCCGGATGCGTATTTATATTTTTAAAGTAAGAATTTATAGCAGCTCTTACTGATTTAAACGCAGCTACTTCGTGCGCAGCCCCAGTATTACGGCGTTTTGGCACCATTCCACACCCTTTTGAATAACACCACTGACCAAAAAAGTTTAGGCCAATACGTGCAAAACGCGATGTGCCCCACGCAGATTCGTTTGCAGCTTGCATAAGCGCTAATTCTTTTGGAATAACATCAACACGGCGTAGTGCAAGACTAAGCGTTAAAGTATCAAGCGTTGCAGGCAAGTCATACGACTCTAAAATTTTAGCAATATCTTTGCTTTGCTTCTTTTCTAAAGGTAATTCGTTTTGTAGCATCATGCGTGCTATTTCAAGCTTAGCGCGTTGCTGTAGTTATTTTTTTATTTTCGGCTTCAACGTGTGGACGAATAAAGCTAAAAAATGCATGTTTTTTTCTTTTACATCACTAAATTCTGAAAAATTTGGCAGTTTTACATTATGTAATGGTTTTTCTTTTTTCTTCACTTTTTTTGGTTGTTCTGACGTTTGTCCATCCTGATCAACATCGTTACTTTGCATAAACGGATACGCAAGTGCCCATATAAAAAATACGCTCAGTAAAAGTTTAAAAATCGTTTTTAACATGTATTCTCTCTTTGAAACAACAGCTATGCATGGTTAATACACAAGCATACGAAACACTATTATACCTAAGCCACTTTATAAACGCGAATAACTGAGGTTTGATGACATTTTATGGCTGGATTCTCAGCAGTGTATTTGGATTTTAGATGAAACAGAGCCTATGCAGTGCATTTGTTCATTCGCAATTTATAAGTCCATGGGTATACTGGGCAAAGTTCAATAATATTAACTATGTGTGAGTAAGCAGTATGGATAAACAATGGCAAAGCCGAATAATAGAGCAATATAAACATCGTCCTAACGATAACCGCTCGCCGTGGCAAGTCGATCGTTCGCGTATTATTCATGCAGCTGCATTTAGGCGTTTGCAAGCTAAAACCCAAATTATGGGTATTGGCCTAAACGACTTTTACCGCACTCGCCTTACCCACTCTTTAGAAGTATCGCAAATTGGTACCGGCATATTGCGCCATTTAAAAGCGCAACATAGCGACTTTACGCACTTTCCATCAACCGGACTGCTAGAAACACTGTGTTTGGCGCACGATATTGGCCATCCGCCTTTTGGCCATGGTGGTGAAATAGCGCTAAATTACATGATGCGCGATCACGGTGGTTTTGAAGGTAACGCACAAACACTGCGCATAGTTTCAAAACTTGAGCCCTACAGTAATGGTCATGGTATGAACCTAACTCGTCGCACTTTATTAGGTTTTATAAAATACCCCGCGTTTATTAACACGCTCTGGCATACCATTCCCAACGATACAACCGGTCGTGCGTTTATAAAAGCAGATGATTGGCGACCTGCCAAAGGGTTATACAACGACGATGCCGCCATATTTAATTGGATAGTAGAACCACTGAGTCAAAACGATAAAACGTTGCTGGGTAACCATGGCGCTATTGATAAGTACCGCGCTAAAACAACATATAAATCGCTCGACAGCGCCATAATGGAACATGCGGACGATATAGCATACGCCGTTCATGACTTAGAAGATGCCATTGCAACACATGTACTTACGTTAGACGATTGGCAAACTCATGCTCTACCTCATTTAAAAGCACTCAACTTTGACTGGCTGAACGCCATGCTTGAGTCACTCACCCAGCGTTTGTTTTCAAAAAATGACTACGAGCGAAAAGATGCCATAGGTGAGCTGGTTAATACCTTTATTATTCATATACATTTGGATATTCAAAACGATGACTTTGAATGCCCTATTTTAAAGTACACCGCTAAATTAGATGCCCAATACGACAGTGTATTGCAAATACTTAAGCATTTTGTGTTTCAACGTTTAATACGCGACCCCGAAATGCAGCAAATAGAGTTTAAAGGTCAAAATTTACTAATAGAGTTATTTACGGCGTTTGCTAGCGATCCGCTACGTTTATTGCCCGAAACAACACAAGCACAATACATAGAAGCGCAAAAGCAAAACCAAGGCATGCGTATAATCTGCGATTATTTGAGCGGAATGACCGACGAGTACGCCTATAAAACATATCAACGATTATTTTCACCTATGCAATAGCTAAC
>NZ_BADT01000128.1 GCF_000239855.1 Pseudoalteromonas sp. BSi20652
ATCTATTACTTAATAATTATTTAATATTGTTTTTTTAGTGTCTTTGCTTGGCTTTTATATAGTAAATAAATTTTTTATTACTCCGCTTATTTATGGTGCGTCTGCTATCAATTCAATGCTGCTTAAAAATGACTTACAACCACTTAAATTTAGAAAACAGTTTTTAGAAATGCGCGTACTAATAAATGGTTTTAACTCGTTAATAAAAAGGTAAAAAAACAAAATAAGCAACTCGAAAAAATCAGCAAAATAGACGAGCTTACACAAATTTATAATAGGCGTGCTTTTGAAGAGATTTTTACAACGCAATGGCTACGTGCTAAACAGGACAAAGGCACAATAGGACTAATGCTGGTTGATGTAGATTACTTTAAAAATTATAACGACTTATACGGCCACCAAGAAGGTGACACCGCGTTAAAAGCTCTTTCTGATGTTTTAAAGCACACAGCACAAGCAAATAATGGTATGGCTGCTCGTTATGGAGGAGAGGAATTTATTGTTTTGTTTGAACAACTCGCCTATGAAACGTTTATTGATATATCTGAGCAGTTACTGCAAAACGTAAACAATTTAAATTTGCCCCATGAAGCGTCAAAAGTAAGTGAGTTTTTAACAGTTAGTGTTGGCTGTGCATTTGCATCAGGGGATGCAATAAGCAGTGAAAAAATAGTCGCTAAATCTTTAATTAAAGAGGCTGATATTATGCTTTATAAAGCAAAAAATGCGGGTAGAAATAAAGCCTTAACTAAATCGATATAGTTAAGGCTACATTTTTAATTTATTACTGCGCTTTAAACTTCTTTTCCGCCGTGTTGTTCGGCAAGGTCATCAAGCTCTGCAATGGTGTAATCAAACCCACTTTCATCGTAGTTGTAGCTTACTTTTACGCTATCGCCGCCGTTAAAAAGGCGCGCTTTTACATCGTTAACTGGCCAGTCTTTGAGCTCGTGTAAAAATCGGTTAGCAACTTGTGAAGATTCAAAACGATAGCTAATTTCTGTTTTCATAATAATAAGGCTCTGGCTAATTTTAACCCCCGCAGTATGTGCGTTTTTGGGGGTAGTTAAGTTTTGATTACAAAAAATAAAGGGTTAAATTGTAAATTTTGTGTTTCAATAAATACATCAAACTCGGTACACGCTAACGTACCTTTATTAAAAGACGATGACGACTTTACATGAATTATAAATCTATTTTAATGGCAAGCTCTGTTTTATTACTCAGTGCCTGTGGTGGTTCTGGCTCAGATGATACGCCAACTATTAACGGAAATAAAATACCAATATTATCAATAGCAAATATTGGAAATGATATAACTAAAAATCAAACTATTCAATTATCAGCAACAGCGAGTGATAATGACGGAACAATCACGAGTGTGATATGGGAGCAAACTGTTGGGCATAAAGTACTTGATGGACCAATAAGCGCAAATTCTGTAACAGTAAATCTTCCTCCTGCGTTGAGCTATGCACCAATTGAATACGCCTTTAGTGTAACGGCAACCGATAACGAAGGGGCAACCAATGTAAAAACGCTTAGCTTTGTTGCTAGAAACTCGATGGACGAATTTGCTACAGCACGTTTACTGCACCAAGGAAGCATGGGGCCCAAACTTAGCGAAATTCGCAAGGCGCAAGGGTTAAGTGAGCAGCAATGGCTTGAAAGCCAAATGGCAATGCCAATTGAGTACCATCGTGATTATTTAGTTAAAAGCGAAGGTGAGGATGAATTTAGGTATATTAACCGTATTGATGGCTGGTGGAAAGCCACATTGCGTAGTGACGATCAGCTTCGTCAGCGGGTTGCATTTGCACTTAGCGAAATATTAGTGGTGTCAGATGCAAATAGCGGCTTAAGTGCTCAGCCTGAGGGGATGATTAACTACTATGATTTATTGCTTAAACATGCTTTTGGCAATTACAGAGAGTTACTAGAGGATATAACACTTTCGCCTATTATGGGCACTTACTTGAGCCATTTAGGTAACGAAAAAGCAGACGATGCGCTTAATATACGTCCAGACGAAAATTACGCACGTGAAGTAATGCAGTTATTTACCATCGGGCTTGAGGAGCTAAACCCAAATGGCACTGCAAAGCTTGATGCTCAAGGCAATACTATTGCCACTTATGGACAAGCTCAAATTGAAGGTTTTGCACGCGTATTTACAGGCTGGACATTTGCAAATAGCGAAACATTTAAGCGTAAAAGTAATGACTATATTAAGCCAATGCAAGCGTTTAGTGAGTACCATTCAAGTAAGCAAAAAATACTTTTAAATGATGAAGTTATTCCGCAGGGCTACGGACCCGAAGAGTCATTGCAAATAGCGCTCGATAATTTATTTAACCACACCAATGTTGCGCCATTTATCACTAAGCAGCTTATTCAACGTTTAATTACATCAAACCCAACACCTCAATACATTGAGCGAGTGGCGAATGTGTTTAATGATAATGGCAATGGTGTGCGCGGCGATTTAGCGGCTGTTATTAGAGCAATTTATTTGGATGACGAAGCACGCCACTTTGGCTCTGTTTTACGTTATCAAGGAAAACTAAAAGAGCCTTTATTAAAAACAGTGCAGTTTTGGCGTAATCTTGATGCAAAATCTTTAGAGGGATATTACAGAACATGGAGCTTGCTTGATAATTACGGACAAGGACCAATGCGTTCACCATCGGTATTTAACTTTTTTAGACCCGATTACCAGCCTGCTCAACTACATGAAGATGAGTTAGTAGCCCCTGAGCTACAAATTGCAGGCGATGCCACGCTAATAGGCACCATGAATGAGCACTTTGCCGATTTAGTATGGAGCGCAGCAGAAGGGCACACTGATTTAGACCCTAGCGGATTGTACGTATATATTAAAAACGACATGAATGACCTAAAAAATGAAGGTGTTAATGCCTTACTTGATCAGTACAACACGTTATATTTTGCAGGGTCAATGAGTACCGATACTCGCCAAGCATTGCTTGATTTAGATGCGTACTTTGATGATGACCAATATCGAGAACGGGTATCGTATTTGCTTTATATGATTGCTATTTCACCTGAATTTAATTTGCAGTACTAGGAGATACATAATGAGCATTAACAGAAGGCAGTTTTTGTCTTTGTGTGTAAAAGGTGGCGTGTCGGCAGCAGCATTAACCAGCTTACAACTTCAAGCATTAACAGGATCAGCAAATGCCGTTGAACTGGGTGACTATAAAGCCTTGGTATGCATATTTTTATATGGCGGTAATGACTCGTTAAATATGCTGGTTCCATTAGAAGGTGAGCAACGTAGCTTATATGAGCAAAGCAGGCAAAACCTTGCTGTGACTTCGCCTATTGCGCTCAATAGTACAACTGAGTTTGCGGGTGGAGTGGGGTTACATCCATCACTTTCTGCAATTAAAAATGTCTTTGACTCTTCTAATTTAGCGTTCGTTGGTGGGCTTGGTACCTTACTGGCTCCGACTACTATTGATGACTATAAAAATAAAGCAGTGGTGCTTCCTAAGCACTTGTTTTCGCATAATGATCAGCAGGCAGCGTGGATGTACGGGCGTGAAAAACAATCGTTAAACAGTGGCTGGGGGGCGCGTTTATTAGAGCGTTTGGAGCAGCAAGAACAGTTTGCCGCAAATATATCACTCGATGGCACAAACCTTTGGCAAACGGGTAATCAAACAAAAGCATTTGCACTTAATAAAAGCGGTATCAGTAAAATTAACGCATTTGGTGGCTACAAGCCTCGTACAGATCACGTTACTAACATAATGAACCGTATAATGGGCAATACTCAGCACCCGCTTAGTGGGGCTTATGCTAATAATTTTAAGTCGGCTATTAACAATACCCAAGCGATGAATAATGCACTCGAGACAGCGCCAGAGTTAATTACGTCATTTAGTGATACGAGTTTATCGGAGCAATTAGCGGCGGTCGCTAAAACAATTAGTGTGCAGTCAAAATTAAGTACTCAGCGCCAAGTGTTTTTTGTATCTATGGGTGGATTTGATACCCACGATGATCAGCTTGATACACATCCTGCATTATTAAGTACGTTAGCCCAAGGGCTTAGTGAATTTGACAGTGCGATGAAAGAGCTTGATATGGCTGATAAAGTGACTGCGTTTACTATGTCTGATTTTGGTCGCACGTTGACCTCAAATGGTGATGGCACTGACCATGGTTGGGCAGGAAATCAAATAGTAATGGGTGGTGCAGTGAAAGGCGGTAATATATATGGTGAGTTGCTAACTCAACATTTGGATGGCCCACAAGACACCGGTGGCGGGCGTTTAATTCCACGTTTTGCTAATGAGCAGTACTTTGCCACATTAGCTCAGTGGTTTGGTGTGCCAAGCTCTGAGTTAGTTGATATTTTTCCTAACTTAAATAACTTTGATAAAACAACATTGGACTTTTTTGTTTAATTAGCTGCTAATGGTAATCTAAAAGCACTTGTTAGCAGTATAAGCTACTGGTTAATAGTGCTTATCTGTTTTAATAATAAAAATCACACAATATAGGAATCATAAAATGAAAGTTTTAGTGAGCTTAGTTAGTTTAATCGCTTTTTTACTCGTCTTACTGCCTGGGCCTTTGTATAAATTTGGTATTGTAGAATTAGGAATTGCGTTTGCGGGTTTTAAATATGGCGTTTACGCTGGTGGTGCCGCATTGGTGCTGCTTATAGTGCAGGCGTTATTTATGCGTAAAACGTTAACGCTAAGTAGTGGGGTTATTGCACTTGTGTTTTCGGTTGTGGCTATTGCTATGCCACTTAACATGATGAATAAGGCTGAAGGTGTACCGGCAATCCATGACATTTCAACCGATTTAGTTAACCCACCAAAATTTGTTGCAATTGCACCACTGCGTGCAAATGCATCTAACCCGGTAGAATATGCGGGTGAAGAAACGGCAATACAACAACGCAAAGCATACCCTGAGCTGGTAACGTTAAGCTTTGCACAATCGAAAGCCGATTTAATGACAGCGAGCGAACAAGCATTTAAAAACCTTGGCTTTGCGGTAGTAAGCGCAAATACGACTACAGGTATTTTAGAAGCTACTGATACAACAACATGGTTTGGCTTTAAAGACGATGTAGTTGTACGTATTGTTGATGAAGGCAGCGAACGTTTTGTTGATATTCGCAGCAAATCTCGCGTGGGACGCAGTGATTTAGGTAAAAATGCTGAGCGTATTCATACCCTAATTGATGAGCTTAATGCAGTGCTTACAAAGTAATTAAGTTTAACGGATAAGTTACAAGTTTTAGCGACTAAGCCCAAACACTGTTTGGGCTTTTTTTGTGTCTATTTTATATTGTCAGTTTGTATTCACAGCAGGTGTTGCACACTGCAGGTGATTTAAATTTTTAGCCACTATGGAGTTATTATGAAAACAGTAGGATATGCAGCAAAAAGCCAAGGTTCTGAACTATCAGAATTTTCTTTTGAGCGCCGCGATTTACGAAATAACGATGTAGAAATTGAAATTTTATACTGTGGTGTGTGCCATTCTGATTTACACGCTGTACGAAACGACTGGGGCGGCAGTGACTACCCATTAGTGCCTGGTCACGAAATTGTAGGCAAAGTTTTGTCGGTAGGTAGTGACGTTAAAAAATACAAACAAGGTGATACAGTTGGTGTAGGCTGTATGGTTGACTCATGTAAAAGTTGCGATCAGTGCGACAATAATGAAGAGCAATTTTGCCGAGAGGGCATGGTTGGCACTTATGCAGGTAAAGATAGAGTTAGCGGCGAAATGACTCAAGGTGGTTACTCTAAACATGTTGTCGTTCGCGAAGAATTCGTACTTTCCGTGCCAGAAAATTTAGACCTTTCTCGCGTAGCACCGCTACTTTGTGCAGGTATTACAACCTATTCACCGCTTCATAAATGGGGTGTAAAAAAAGGCAGCCGTGTTGGCGTTGTGGGTTTAGGTGGTTTAGGCCATATGGCGGTTAAAAATGCCGTAGCAATGGGCGCAATTGTTACTGTTGTTGGGCGTAGCGAATCTAAAAAAGAGGATGCCGTTAAACTCGGTGCTCAGCATTACTTAGTTTCAACGAACGATGACGAAATGAAAGACTCGCAATCTGCCTTTGACGTCATTATAGATACCGTACCTGTAAAACATGATTTATCTATATACACACCGCTACTTGATGTAGATGGTACTTTAATTATTGTTGGGCAGGTGGGTCCTGTAGAGGAGCTAAACACAGTGCCATTATTAATGGGTCGTCGTCGTATTGCAGGCTCACTTATTGGCGGTATTGAAGAGACGCAACAAATGCTCGACTTTTGTGGTGAAAATAATGTGTTGCCAGAGTGTGAGATGATCAATATTGATGAAATCAATACAGCATACGAGCGTATGGAAAAGTCAGACGTGCGATATCGTTTTGTTATTGATATGGCTTCGTTAATTGAATAGTTAACTATTAAGTAAAAAGAGCTGCCTATAGTTAGTAGCTCTTTTTATTTAAGCTAGTAAACCTAAATAGCGGTGCTTTTTTTGCTCATTTGAAGGTAGCTCAAGATCCACATAATAAACCCACCAACAAATAAAGCGGCTGCAACATAACCCGTTTGATTAGGCGCAGCTCCTTGCGCTATTGCAATACCTCCAACCCAAGGACCAATCGCATTGGCAACATTAAACGCGCATTGCACTAACGCGCCAATCATGGCGTGCCCATTAGGCGATACGTCCATTAGTAATGTCTGTACCAGTGTTGCTAAGCCTAAACTACAACCAATAAAAAATATAACTGCATAAAGCATCCAAATATTATGGCTTGCTGTTACATAGGCAAACGCAAATACAGTGGTACAAACAAGAACCAACCCAGTGGTTTTAATTGCTGACTTATCGGCGGCTTTACCAAGCACATAATTACCTAAAGTTGAGCCTATACCAAACATTACCATTGCAATAGATATTGTATAAGGGGCTGTTTTAGTGACATCTAAAATGGTATCAGCAATATAGGTATAAATACAAAACACCCCGCCAAACCCAATAATTACAATGCCTAATATAGACCATACAAGCTTGTTTTTTAGTACACCAAACTCGTTTAGTAAGTTGGAAGGTTCAGCGTTATCAATATTTGGAACTACTTTATAAACAAAAATAAAAGCAATAAAGGCCAGTACTGCAGCACCAGCCAAGCAATATCGCCAACTTAAATTTTGTCCAACGAGCGTAACAATAGGCACGCCCACAATGGTAGCAACAGTTAATCCCATAAACACTTTTGACATAAAGCTGGCACGCTGACCTTTTGGGGCAATATCTGATGCTAATAAAATAGCCGCACCAAAGTAAGCACCGTGTGGCAGGCCACTTAAAAATCTAAATATGACAAGCTGCTCAAGCGACGTTGCCATTGCGCTCAGCCCATTAAAAGCGAACATTAAACTCATGAATATGAGTAAAGCTTTGCGTTTTCTCATATTTGCTGTAGTTAGCATTAAAATAGGTGCGCCCACTACAACACCCATTGCATAGGCACTAATAGCGTAGACACTTTGCGAGGGCGTTGAGCCAAATGTTTCGCTGATAAGGGGTAGCATAGGCATCATTGAAAATTCCGATAACCCTAAAATGAACGTACCTAGAGCCAGAACGAGTAAAATAGCCCTTCTACTAGATTGACTTGATGCCGACGTTACATCAGATGCCATAAAAATCCTTTAAAAATTGGGAGTAAAACGACATAAATAAAAGCAACAATAAAATACGAAAATCAGTTGCGTTATGTAAAAGCTAAGACGTTTTGCGTATGAATATGGGGGAATACAAGAAGCAGTTATACTAAGTTAAAAAACATACTTCGTCATGCATAGAATTATAATAAATACTATTTATGTTATTTAATTAGGGTGGCACATTGCAACAGCTTATAAATACAGTAGGGCGTATATAACTTTTAGGGTTAAATTTGCTCAATTGAAAAGTGTTTAATCGCTTTTTAATAAAACCCACTGTGCGCCGTTTATTTATTTTTTGTTATCGCCTATTGACGGGTGATAATCTTACGATTTAGGTTAACGCTGGCTGAAAAGTGAATAGCCGTCAATTAATCTCAAAAGATCATCCCACCTTAAAATTTGCATGTTTAATCGTCTAAGCGCTTATTTTTGTCTATATTTAAAACGCATTGAAATTCTGATGCGTAGATTATTTAAGTTAAATATTTCCTTAAGGCTATCTAAATATGTTTGGTATTTCCCAAAAAAACGCAAAGATTGAAGAATTGGAACTTCAATTAATTCAAAAGCAATCTATTTTGTCGGCAATTAATAAGCATGTGGCTTATATAGAATTTACACCTGAAGGAATAATTTTAGACGCAAACCAATTATTTTCAGCAGCCATTGGATATAGCAAAGAGCAAATAGTGGGTAAGCACCATCGTATGTTTTGTCAAAGAGATTACGCAAGTTCAAATGAATATAGCCAATTTTGGCAGGATTTAAAGGCAGGTCACTCTAAGGCAGGATCTTTTTTAAGATACAAAGCCAATGGCGATAAGCTTTGGCTTGAGGCAACTTATTTTCCTGTGAAAGAGCATGGGGTAGTAACCAAAATTATTAAAATAGCCTCAGATATTACAACTGTTTATGTGCAAAGAAAGGCACAAGAAGCGATTGCAAATGCACTTGATAAAGCCTTAGCTACAATAGAGTTCACCCCAGAGGGTAATATTTTAAAGGCGAATCAAAATTTTTTATCAACAATTGGGTATAGTTTAAAAGATATTATGGGTAAGCATCATAAAATGTTTTGCACAAACGTATTTTATGAAGAAAATCCACACTTTTGGAATGAATTAGCGCAGGGGCAGTTTAAGTCTGGAAAATTTAAGCGTATTACTGCAAATGGTTCAGAAATTTGGCTAGAAGCAACTTATAACCCAATTTTAGATAACGAAGGTAATGTTACTAAAATAATTAAGTTTGCGTCGGATATTACTGAGCGTATGAATCATAATAATGCAGTGGCTGAAGCGTCTGCAATTGCGCATGAGTCGGCAATTTCCACAGCGAGTACAGCAAAGAAAGGCTCTGACATACTGCAAAGCGCTGTTGCAAACTCCGACGCAATTGTAAGCCAAGTGCTTAAATCGGTAGATTTAATAAAAAATCTAAATGAGCAGTCAGCGGTAATAGGCTCAATAGTATCTACAATCAGTAGCATTGCTGATCAAACTAATTTACTGGCACTTAATGCAGCAATAGAAGCTGCGCGTGCAGGTGAATACGGGCGAGGTTTTGCTGTAGTAGCAGATGAAGTCAGGCAACTTGCAGCCAGTACTAGTCGCTCAACTAATGAAATAGCAAGTGTTGTTAAAAATAACCAAGAGCTAACTAACCATATATCAGAGCAAATAATGTCAGTCTCAGATTCTTCAAAACAGGGAAGGGAGCTTATTGCTGATGTGTCAGGCGTTATTAAAGAGATTGAAAGTGGGGCTGATCTTGTTTCTCAAACGGTATCTCAGTTAAATGTGTAGTTTATTATATAACTTTTCGATTAAACACACCTAACAACATTTTAAATTGATAAAGTGCGACAATTTGTCGCGCTTTTAATATAGCCTCACAGATTATAATTAGTTCAACTATTACAGTGGCATAATTATAAAATGGCAGATTTAAGCAATACTCCAATCACACATTTATTTACTCCTTTGACTTTTTTAATAAGCAGTATACTTCCTCCTGCAGTCTTTGCAGACAACACCTCCTTAGAAGTTATTGAGGTTCACGGACATGCTCAAAATAAGCATCTAGCACTTGGTTCGTCAGAATCGTTATTAAGTGATTTAGGTGTCGATTTTTCAGCGGCGGGCGGCGTATCTAATCTACCTATTTTAAATGGTTTAATGGGCGACAGAGTTAAAGTGTTAGTTGATGGTACAGATGTTACCGCTGCATGCGCTAATCATATGAATCCGCCTCTTTCGTATATTTCGGCTAATCAAATTACGTCTTACAATGTGGTTGCAGGCGTGTCGCCAGTAAGCGCGGGCGGCGATAATATTGCTGGCGTAATAAGCGTAAATTCTATTTCACCACAGTATAGCGATAGCAGTGAATTAGGTTGGCACTCAGGCTATGTGTCAGCAAAGTACAGTAGCGTTGATAACGGACGTAAACTTGGCTTAGGTGCTCGTTTAGCAAGTGAAACGTTTAGTCTAAATTACCAAGGCTCGTTTAGTGATGTAGATAGCTATGAAGACGGTAACGGCGATGTAGTATTAGATACATTGTATCGAGCACAAAATCATAGTTTAACCGCAGCTATACGCGATGATAAGCAGCAATTAGTGATAAAGCTAACCCATCAAAAAATCCCGTATCAGGGATTTGCAAATCAGTATATGGATATGACCGATAACACCAGTTACGGTGCAATAGCTCAATACAAACGCTCTTTTGGTAACAGCGAGCTTGAAGGGCAAGTTAACTGGCATAGCGTAAAGCACGAAATGGGTTTTTTCAGTGAAGAAAAAACAGGCATGATGCCAATGAAAACCGACGCACAAGATATAAGTACGCAGCTTAAATGGCGTATCGCACTTGATAAAAACAGCAGCATTTTACTCGCTCAAGAATATTACAATTACAGCATTGATGATTGGTGGCCAGGTATTGAAGGCTCAACCATGATGGGACCAGACGATTACGTAAATATAAATAACGGTAAACGAGATCGGATAGCCGCATTTGCTGAATTTGAGAGCCAAATAAATACAAAATTATGGTTAAACGCAGGCGTGCGTATTGAAAGTATTAATACCCAAGTTGGAGAGGTTCAATCTTACAACGATGGTATGAGTATGACGGATATGGACGATATGAGCGACATGGGTAGCATGGGAAGTATGGGAAGTATGACCATGAGCGATACGTCTACAGATAATACTGTTGCTGCACAGAACTTTAATGATGGCGACAGAGATAAAACCGACACTATAGTTGATGCTAACTTATTAATTAACTATCAAATAACAAATTATGATGAGCTGCAATTTGGTCTTGCCCGTAAAAACCGAGCGCCTAATTTATATGAACGATACAGTTGGGGTGTAAGTACCATGGCAACCACCATGATTGGTTGGTATGGCGATGGTAATGGTTATATTGGTAAGCCTGATTTAGACGTTGAAACAGCGCATACAATAAGTGCTACTTATATTAAATCGGCTAAAGATGACCGTTGGCGATTAAGCACCAATGTTTGGTATACAGATGTGAGTGACTATATTGATGCTGATATTGTAAGAAGCTTCAATAGTTATGATTTAGACAATACAGCGCGTAACATTTTTCAGTTTACTAATGTAGATGCTATTTTGTATGGTGCAAAAATAGATTTAACAGCCAACATTTATGAATCTAAGCAATTAGGTAACTGGCAGTTACACGCTAATCTTACTAATACGAGAGGCAAGCGCGACGATACTAACCAGCCGCTTTATCAAATTAAACCACTGCAAACCCAGCTAGGTATTAGCCAGCAAATAGGTCGATTTGAAAACGCATTATCTTGGCAATGGGTAGATACTAAAAGCCGAGTAGATAATAATCGTTTTGAAAACCAAACAGACAGCTACAGCCTGGTTAATTTAAGCTCTAAAGCAACATGGGATGCATTAACACTAAGCGCAGAAGTGAGTAATGTGTTTGATGAGTACTACCAACTTCCACTAGGTGGTGTAAGCATTGCAGCACTTAAACAAGATAGCAGCAATGGGTTTGAACAACTTGCTGGGCAGGGTCGTTCATATAATGTAAGCGTGAGTTACGCGTTTTAACTAAACTAAATTTTAAAATAAAAAAGACCATAACTATGTTATGGCTTTTTATGCGCTTTAATATGTAAGCCGTAAACTTATTTTTATGAAATATTAGTACGCAAAAAGCGTTCTATTAGTCGCGCTGGTATTAACTTTACAGCGTTATTTTAAGGCAGCGCAGTAAAAAGCAGTAACTTGTCCATCACCCAATAATTAGGAAATACAGTGTTTAAGCAATTTAAAAATAAAGTGATGGGTGCGCCAACAGCTATGGCCGGTTTAGCTTTGGGTATTGCTAGTATGGGATGGACATGGGAAAACGTTTTTAATTTAAACTCCCAAGGGCAATTTTTGGGAGCGGTATTCGCTGGCGTATTAGTTTTACTTTTGGCTGCTAAGTTTTTACTGCACCCTCATTTATTAAAAGCCGATTTAGCACACCCAGTTGCAGGAAGTGTGATCCCTACATTTGCAATGGCTAATCTTGTTATTTCAAACTCAGTTGGGCAATTTAACCCATTAGCTGGCGATGTTATGTGGGTGTTAGCTTTTGCGCTGCATCTCATATTTTTGGTGAGTTTTTTATACCAGCGAGCAAAAAAGTTTAATTTTGAAGATATGGCGCCCAGTTGGTTTGTGCCACCAGTGGGGATAATTATTGCAGATGTTACTTTTTCTAGGAAATCTGACATTAGCGTGGTTAGCTTATAGTGCACTAGTTATTGGTATATCAACGTACGCCATAATGCTGCCAATTATGTTTTATCGTTTTTTATTAGCATTAAAAAGTGACTACGAAATACAGCCAACACTTGCCATTTTAGCTGCGCCTGCCAGTTTAACATTAGCGGGGTATTTTCATATTGTAGCTAATCCATCACTTGTTATAGTGGGCGCATTATTTATATTAGCGATAATAAAAACACTGATTGTTTATGTGTTATTTATAAAGTTATTACGCAGACCTTTTACGCCGAGCTACGCTGCTTTTACATTTCCAATGGTTATTGGGGCAACTGCATTATTTAAAATGAAAGACTGGATGCAAAGTATAAACCTCGCAATACCATATGTAGATACAGTTAATTACTTAGCTACGTTTGAACTTATAGTTGCCACGGCAGTGGTCTGTTATGTAAGTGGTCGGTACTTTTGCCACTTTAAATTATCAAAGCAACGGGTAGCGTAAAGTTACTCTTGGATTACCTCTGGCTCATTACTTTCTTGTTCAGCTAGTTTTTCGCGCTCAGCTTTTGACACATAACCAGGTTTGTTGCTTTTATGTAGTTTAGCGTTAGTGCGTTTATCTTTCTTTTGAAATTTAGTGACGATTTTTTTACGACGGTTCACAATTAAATACCCTGTTAATTTTAAGTCGCGCATTATACAGTCATCCTCATAAAAGCTGCTATATAAATATTTAACATGAACTCTGGGTAAGAGATTTACCAGCGTATTGAACTATAGTGATATTTAAAATTATTTTCTCTAGCCAGAGATTTTCAGTGAAAACAAGGCGAACTTACGCGTCAATAGCTGGCCTATTGCAAGTAAATTCAACGCAGTTAGCGCTGAAAATAGCTGCTTGAGATAGATTTACTATCCAGAGTTCAGGTTATTTACCTTAAGTTACCTGCGTGTTTAGCGTAAAGAGCTATAAGTAAGCGCTTCATAGCGTTATAATTACCGCTCTTAGTTATTAATTAAATGGGAATTGTTTTGAAAAAGTTAGCTTTAGCCAGTATTGCTTTATTTGCGTTTGGTGCTCATGCGCAGTTAAATAAAAATATTGATAGCGTTGCCGATTACGCAGTAAATACCTACCAAAATGCTCAAATACACACACTAACTAACTTAGTGGCTTTTCCGACCGTTAATAAAAGCGACATTACAGCCCCTCAAAATCCCGATTTTATTGGCTTTAAAGCACTGTTAAAAATGAAAGCCGCAGAGCTTGGTTTTGACTACCAAGATTTAGGCTACACCGTTTTAATTGGAATGGGCGAGCAAAGCGAAAAAGTAACGGTAGTAACCCACGGCGACGTGCAACCTGCTAATGCTAGCAAATGGAAACAAAGTCCTTTTATTATTGATACATCTGAACCGGGAAAATTAGTTGGTCGTGGTACGGAAGACGATAAAGGTGCAATAGCAACAGCGCTTTACGCCATGAAAGCAATTAAAGATAAAGGCATAACCCTTAATAACCGAATTGAGCTGATGATTTACCTTGCTGAGGAGTCTGATTGGGGTCCGCTTACTCAATTTATGAAAACGTATGAGCAACCCAAATATGCAGTAACGATTGATGCATCATACCCTGTAGTGGTTGCCGAGAAAGGCTGGAGCTTAATTGCACCTACTTTTAATGCAACATCACCACAGACGGGTTTATATGTAAAGGATGTAACTGGCGGTGCGTTTAGAAGCCAAATTCCAGAAGACGCCAGCTTAGTACTTCACAATGCAGACGCTGCACTTATTAATACATTAAAAGCAAAAGCCAAAACATTAAATAAAGTTGAGTTTAACTTTAGTGAGCAAAATGATGCCGTAGCAATAAGTGTTAAAGGTATGTCGGGGCATTCATCAGAGCCGGAGTCGGGTATAAATGCCATTGCTTATTTAGCTGAGTTATTTAAAGGCGTGGAGCTTGAAAATAACAGTGACGGTGAGCTAATCGACTTTGTGAATCAGTTAATTGGTTTAGATATTCATGGTAAACAGTTTGGCGAAATAGCTTACAAGCACGACTTTATGGGCCCGATGACAGTGGCACCAACCGTTATTGAGCGCGATGGTAATGCGCTAACACTTGCTGTAAATGCACGTCGCCCTATGGGTAAAGACGAAGCTGTATTACAAAAGCAAATTGATGATGCGCTCGCTAATTGGCAAGCCACTAACAATGTAAAGCTTGCCAACATAGAAACAATCATTGGCACACCTATGCTGCTTGATAGCGCGCCGCATGCGCAAAAGCTGCTTGATATTTTTAAGCATTTTACGGGCGACGAAAAAGCTGACTTTGTATCAATAGGTGGTGGCACTAACGCAAAGCTGTTTGATAATGCGGTATCGTTTGGTCCTTCAATGCCGGGTAAGCGCTACACAGGTCATTCAGAGCATGAATTTATGACCATTGAGCAACTTGAGCTTAATTTGCGTATGTACACAGCGATGATGATAGAGCTGGGTAATATGTAATTTATATTTAGATGCAATAGAACTAAAAATAGGTGTTGGTTATTAGTCAGCACCTATTATTTCAAAATTCACGTCTGGCAAGCTTTCAAAACTAGGTTTTGCAAATAAATACCCTTGCATAAGTTCAACACCTGCGTTTTTAAGCCATGTATATTCTTGTACTGTTTCAATCCCTTCAGCCAGTGCGGTAATGTTTAAATCGCGAAACATATTTAAGCAATGAGTTACTATTAATTGGCGTTTTTTGTCGTTGCTTATATCGCGTATTAGCGCCATATCCAGCTTGATAATATCTGTTTGAAAGTCAGCCAGCAGATTTAAACCAGAATAACCTGCACCAAAGTCATCAGTGGCGGTTTTAAATCCGAGAGACTGATAGTAATCAACAACGCGTTTAATGTGTGCGGTGTCTTCTATTTTTTCTACTTCAGTAAATTCAAACATAATATTTTGAATTGGGAAGTTATACTTTTTTGCAGCTTCTAGTGTGGTGCGTATACATCGCTCTGGTTTATAAATAGCATTAGGTAAAAAGTTAATGCTTAGCATTGATGTTATGCCCAGCTCTGAGGCAAGTTTAATGGCTTTAATACGACAAAGTTGATCAAATGTATAACGGTTGTCTTCATTCACCTTTGAAATAATAGAATAAGCAGACTCTTCATTTAAACCTCTAACCAGTGCCTCATAGCCATAAATAAGGTTAGTTTTACAGTTTATAATCGGTTGAAAAGCCATTGAAAAATCAAATTCGAGTTCGTTAGCGTCAGCACAGTTACTACACGTAACTTTTTCGCAATTTTTTGATTTTTCGCTCATTTAGCTCATCCTCTTATGTTTATTTGTTTAGGTTAGTTGAGATTAGATTCTAACACAAATAGATTAAAGTATTGCTTTTTATGTTTTTATACATAATAAATAACTATGTAATTAAATGAAAAGTGATGACTAATGTCAGATCACTTAGTGACATTTAGCAGGTGTGTACGTTGCTTATTAAAACAATAATAGCGACATACATTACTTGGAGAATATAAATGAGCAATACAGTGACATTAGACAAAAAAATTAAAGGATATTTACTTATTTTAACTTTGCTAAGCGTTATAAATTTACTAACTTCGCCTAGTTATATATGGGTAGTATGGCCAGCAATTGGGATGGGAATAGGGCTTGTAGTAAGTACTTTGAGTAGGAATAAACCTAGGGCGTGTTGATTTTTGTGGATTGAAATTTGTTCAATCTAGGGGCGATTTAATCGCGGCGTGAGGTTTGTAACCTAGTGGGCTAAGTAAAAACCGAGCAACAAAGAGTCAATCGTCCCTAGAAAGAACCCAAAGGGCAGCGCATGTTTGGCATCTATGCTGCGTTATCGCCTATTAATGGGGAATAACCACACAACATAGGCTCTGCCTTGCCTAAATACCAAACACACTGCTGCAAATTCAACCACCAAATAACAACACGCCCTAGAGATATTTCTTTATAATAAGCAAGCCAAGTAATTACTTACTTGGCTTTTTTAGTAAGGAACTGTCTAAATAGTTAAGTCTAAATATTTAAAATGCTGATTGAAGTGTCGCATCTAGTGATATTTCGGTATTTAAGAGCTTGGAAATAGGGCAGCTCTTTTTGGTTTGCTCACATAAGGCTTGAAACTGCTCGTTTTGAATATCATCAATACGCGCTTTTACCTCAAGGGCAATATGCGTTACCGAAAAGCCATCATCTACTTCATCAAGGCTTACGGTGGCTTTAGTATCAATTTTATCTGCTGTAAAACCTGCATCACCTAATGCAAGCGAAAGCGCCATGCTAAAACATGCACTGTGCGCCGCACCTACTAATTCTTCAGGATTTGAGCCAGACTCTCCTTCAAAGCGAGTATTAAAGCCATAAGGTTGTTTATCAAGCGCACCACTTTGAGTTGATATGCTACCGTTGCCTGTTTTAATGTCGCCAGACCATGTTGAGCTTGCCGTCTTTTTGATCGTCGTCATCATCTTCTCCTTGCTTGAGTGTAAGCTTTTCAGGTTAGCTAAGCGTTATTTACAAAATAAGCTTAGATAAGCCTTAAAAGCATTAATTACTGATGATGTTGCAAAATAGACGCCAGTTAATTGTTATCCCTGTTTATTTCGCTTACAGCGCTCTGAACAATAAATAACGTTATCCCAGTCGCGCTGCCATTTTTTACGCCACGTAAAAGATTTATTACAAATAGGGCATATTTTTTGAGGTAAGTTTAGTTTTTTGTGCGCCATGCTTACTTAGCCTTGCTGTTACTTTTACTGTTGTTTTTATTTTTTACTTGGCTTGTTTTTGGCGTAATTGCTACATGCCTTCTAAGAATTTTCCCTATGGCACGTTTAACATCGGCTCGCTCACGGTATTGCCATAAGCGTTCGCGTGCTTCTTTTGAGGCCGCTGTTAAATCAAGCATGGGTTCAGGGTAATCCTCCCCTAACTTAAAGTCGTTAAAGAGTGCTTCCATCGGAGTTTGCTCCCAAGGCTGATGTAAATATTCAATAGGGAGTTTTTCAAGCTCGGGGCACCACTTTTTAATAAACGAGCCTGTTGGGTCTTGATCTTCTGATTGCTTAATTGGGTTGTAGTGCCTAATGGTATTAATACCTGTTACCGAGGCTTGCATTTGAATTTGCGGGTAGTGAATTCCGGGCTCAAAATCTAAAAAGTAATTAGCGAGCGGAAAGCTTGCTTGCTGCCAGCTTATATTTAAATGATGCGTTACAAAGCTTACAAGCATGGCGCGCATTCTAAAATTTATATAACCGGTGGCTTTTAAGCAGCGCATACAAGCGTCAATAATGGGAATACCTGTTTGACCTTGTGCCCAGCGTTCAATATCGTTTTTCACACGTTCATCATCGCGATACGGAAATACATGATAACCCGGATTAAGGGCTAAAAACTCCATAGAGCATTCGCTTTCAAACTTTTGCATAAAGTGGCAGTGCCAATGCAAGCGCGATACAAACGCAGCAAGCGGGCGCTTCCAGCCTCTTTTATCAGGGTGTGTTGAATGGTATTCATCAATAGCCATTTGATAAACTTGCCTAAGGCTAATGTTCCCCCACGCTAAATACGGCGAAAGTCGAGAGCAATGTGTTTGGCTTAAACTTGGGCTCGATATTCCTTTTTGATAACCTTTACCGCGCTCGGCAAAAAAGCTCTGCATTACAGTTCGCGCATGCAGCGGGCCACCTTGTTGAAAGCTGTCGTGATCTTGCGTGTAAGCGCTTGGTAGCTCAGGTGTTTGGTAGTTATTGAGGGTAATTGTTTTTATACTCTTCCAATTAGGAACTGCAATAGGTGCTTGCATTGTTTGCTGCCAGCGTTCGTTCCAATTATTACGATTTTTTTGCCGCGAATAACCGCGCCTGTTTGCGACTCTTGCCAATTAATGTGGTTATGCTGGCACCAGGCTTTAATGGCTTTATCGCGCTCAAAGGTATTGTTTAAGCCTATTTCTTGATGGCTAAAAATATTAACTATTTCAAACTGCGGTTTTAACGACTCAAGTAAGTCGCTCATATTTAAATTAAATATATAAACACAGGCGTTAAAACGCGCTAGCTGATTATTTAACTCAACGATTGATTGATACACAAAGCGCCAGTGCCGCTCATTGTAGTGTGCATCTTCGAGCAGTAATGGCTCAAAGTTATAAAGTAACAGGGTAGGTAAGCCATTACTGAATGCATTTTTTAATGGTTGATGATCGCTAAGACGTAAATCACGTTTAAACCACACGATGTTTATTTTCATATAATTGGTTTATTGCTTTAAATAGAAATAAAAATTAACTTGTTATTTAATTGAGTTAGCCAAACCTATACGTAACTACCTTGAATTAAGATTTAGTTTTAATGTATTAAAAGGAAATGTATGTTTTTAGATCTCACCGAAAATACCAACCAAAATGTTTACTCTTACTTAGTAGGCGGTATCAGCCCACGGCCTATCGCATGGATAAGTACATTAAATAGTGAAGGTATTGCGAATATTGCGCCTTATTCATTTTTTACTGTGGCTAGCTGCAAGCCACCTGTTTTAAGTGTTACGCAAGTAAACCCTAGTGATAAAACGAATAAAGATACGCTCAGTAATCTAATGGCAACTAAAGAATGTGTGGTTAATATTGTCAGCCAAGAGCTAGTTGAAAAAATGAATCAAAGTTGTGCAAATTATCCTAGTGGTATAAGCGAATTTGATGCAGCTAACATCGCGCAAGCTCCAAGTAAGTTAGTTAATGCGCCAAGCGTTGCCGATTCAAAAGTACGGTTTGAATGTAAGTTACGCGAAGTTATTAGTATTTCAAATGAGCCTGGCGGCGGAAAAATGATGTTGCTGGATGTAGTGGGTATTTGTATAGACGATGAAGTGATGAGTGGTGGCTATATTGACCCTGAATTATTAAATGCAGTGGGCAAAATGGGCGGCGATTACTTTAGTACAACCAAAGATAAGTTTTTGCTTAAAAGGCCGCAGTTGTGAAATAATAACCTATTTACGAACATAATAATAAAAGGATTTACGAATGTTTAAGTTCATTTTCACTTTGTTAATTGCTTTGCAAAGTTTTGGATCTTTTGCCACACAAGATAAAAAATTACCTATAGAAGTTTTTGCGGGCTTAAAAGATTTTAGCCAAGTTAAGCTATCTCCCAATGGTAAAAACCTCGCTTTTGTAAGAAACCATCAAGGGACTTTAATCTTAATGGTTAAAAATTTGGAGACGGGAGTTACTACACCAATTATAAACTCAAATAACCATACAGTGTTTTTTGATTGGTATAACTGGGCAAATGATGACGTATTATTGCTTGGTGCTCGTTATATAAATTATCAATTTGGCGGGGTTAAATATACATCAACGCTTATGTATGCGTATAACTTTAAAAATGATAAAGGTCTTAAATTAGCTTTTAAAGCCAACACAGTAAGAGATGAAATCCAGCCACAATATTCAGACCGAATTGTTAGTTTTTTACCTGAAAAAGAAAATAAAATTTTAGTCGAGGGGGATTTTAAAATAGCAAATACCCCAGCAGTTTATGAGTTAGATTTAACTACATTACGTAAGACTCAAATACAAAGGCCACGCAGTAATGTAGTTACTTGGTTTGCCGACAGACAAGGTAAAGTTCGTATTGCAAAAAAAATGGACGATACGCAATTTACTTACGATTATTTTGATGAGAATAAACAGTCGTGGGAAACTTTATTTGATTATGAGGTTTTTAGTAAGCAAAGTATTTCTATATTAGGGTTTGATAAAGACTCTAATTTTTTATACATCACTGCGTTACATGAAGGGCGCGATGCATTATTTAAACTCAATTTAACGACTAAAGCTCGCGAGCTAATTTACAGTAATAGTAAATATGATTTTGATGGGTCTATTTTTTATTCACAACAAACTGGCGAAGTTGCAGGCTTTACTGATTCCCATTTAGATGATGGTATTAAATATTGGGATAAAGACTTAGATAAATTACATCGTTCTTTGCGTGTATCGCTCCCTAAAGATGAATATAAATTAGACATTGTAAGTACGAGTAAAGATCAGCAAAAATATATACTTTATATTAGCTCAGACAAAACGTCTGGCAGTTATCTATTTGGGGATAGAGTAATAAAGCAGGTGAGTGCAATTGCTGATGTTTATCCGCAAATAGATGCCTCGGTATACAGAGGCAAAAAGCGCATTAGCTATAAGGCAAGAGATGGCTTGAAAATAGAAGGCTATCTAACTCTACCAGTAGAATATAAAGAAGGTGATAAATTACCAACAATTATATTTCCACATGGCGGCCCTATGGCAAGGGATTATGCTAATTTTGATTACTGGACCGCTTTATTAGCCTATAACGGATATGCTGTTTTACAGCCTAATTTCCGAGGTTCAAGTGGCTATGGGTACGACTTTTTAATGCAGTCAATTCAAGGTTTTGGTTTAGCTATGCAAGATGACTTGCAAGACGGTGCAAACTGGTTAATTGACCAAGGAATAGCACATGCTGATAACATTTGTATAGGTGGTGCTAGCTATGGTGGCTATGCAGCGTTAATGGCTGTAATTAAGCACCCAGAAACGTTTAAATGTGCGGCAAGTTTTGCTGGAGTAAGTGATTTACAGTATTTAGTGAGTAAAGCACGACACTTTACAAACAAAAATATTGTTAGAAAGCAGTTTGGAACTGATGATGATTTACTAGAAGCTAATTCTCCAGTGAATTTTGCTAAAAAAATAACAAGACCAATATTGCTTGTACATGGAACTGATGACAGTGTCGTACCTGTTTACCATAGTAGAGAAATGCAGGATGAACTTGATGATGAAGCAAAAGATGTTACTTATATTGAGCTTGAAGATGGCGATCATTACTTATCTTATCAAGAGCACAGAGTTAAAACTCTTCAGGCATTTTTAGACTTTTTCGATAAACATTTGAAAAATAATAAATAGCCAGACTCCAGTTAAATAGCAAAAAGACAACTTAGGTTGTCTTTTTTTGATCACAATCTTCCTTAGTTTGTGCACATTGTTTGCACTTTTGCTTGTTAACTTTGTTTTATTAAACGTTAAAGTAAAGGTTCAAGCATTGAAAACACTTCTTAAAATAAAAGCCGCTAATGTAACTAAGTTATTTGCGTTAAGTGCGCTTTGTATTGCTTTAAGCGCATGCAATAGCGATTCAACAAGTACAACAGACGGCGAGACAGTCAGTAATAGTGCTCCAAGGGTTGATGCCGGTATTGACCAAACTGTTAATGCGGGTGATACCGTTTATTTAATCTCAACGGTTGAAGATGACGGTGAGGTATCGGTTAGCTGGTCACAAACATCAGGCACTACCGTTAGTTTATCTTCAAGTACTGCAACGTCTACAGAGTTTGTTGCACCTGAGGTATTAACCGATGAAGCACTTGTATTTGAAATCAGTGCAGATGACGGCACAAACGATGTCGTTGTAGATACCGTTATAGTTAATGTTATTGCTTCATTAGACTCAGGCTCAGATACTGGTGCAGTTGATAATAGTGCAAAACTTACCAGCTGGTTAATTAACAACGATACAACTTCTACCTACATACAAAATAATGGTGCAGTGGTTGAAGACGTGCAATCGGTTGAGGTTGTTAGCGTTGCACAAGACGATGCTAACGTTGAATACATGTACGTGCAAACTACTGACATTCCTAAATATGATGTAACGCTTACACAAGACCAAGTAGACGCGTTAAATAACCGCCCGCGTGCAGCTACCGATTTTTATAACGGTGTAACTTCTGCAGCTGTAGGACAAACCATTTCCTTTGGTGAAGATATTGGCTATAACAGCAGCACTGAAAACTGTAATGACACAGGCGGTGCAGGCTATTGGCCTCCAGGACCAGGCTGCCCAACAGAGCAAGCGGTTGAAGCGTATTTTCCGATAACACCTACCGATTTATCTGACACTGAAACTTGCGAAACAGGCTTAGGTACAGTTGGCTTAATGGTTAATGGCACCAGTATATTTAACTGGGGCGATGGTATGAGCTACGGTAATAATATTTGGTATACATTAGCGCCCATTGCTGAGCAATACGATGTTGATGTGTGTGGCGGACATGCTGCTAACGGTGAATATCATCACCACTTTTATACGAGTTGTTTAGCTGATTTACTTGAAGATGATGGCGATGCGCATTCACCTATTTATGGGTTTGCAGCTGATGGCTATCCGCTTTATGGTCCTTATGAAAGTAACGGACAACTAGCATTAAGTGGCTGGGAAATGCGAGATTACGGTGCACCCACAAGTGAAGGTGGTTGTGGTACTGAGGGCGAGCGAAGCTGTACCTTAGTTGATCAATACGATGTTAGCCAAGGTACACAAACAAGTGATGCTGGCCCTGCTATTGGCGCACAAGTGACGACGCTCTCTGGTAATACATTAAATGCCGACGATGGGTATTACTTTGAAGATTATTACTACGCACAAAAAACAGTAACCGGTGCTCAATTAGATGAGCATAACGGCCACGATACTAATGATGGCAAGGGTTATCACTACCATATAACACTAACGTTAGACAGTGATGGTAAATTACAGCCTTCTTTTCCTTATCAAATAGGGCCTCGTTTTAAAGGTCAATTAGCCGATAATTCAATTGGTCGCTGTGATACGGGCGAAACAATGGGTCCACCACCGGGAATGTAAGGAGTAACTATGCGTTATTTTAAATACGCATTGATCCTAACTACTGCTGTGCTATTGAGTTTTAAGCTCTTTGCTCAGCAGGAGATGATGGATCATAGCCATATGCCTATAGCAGTGCCAAATGATACGCCAACCCCGGCATTAAGCCTTAAGTTATTAAAAGATAGTATGTCGGGTTATAACTTAATTTTAGATACGCAGCGCTATGATTTATCTGTACCCCCTGAGGGCGCAATGAACATGCAGCAAATGATGAGCGTTACTACAAACGATGACACGGGCTTTTTACAAGGTCATGCCCATTTATATATAAATGGGGTTAAAATACAGCGAATTTACGGACATGCATTGCATTTACCTGCTAACTTATTTAAAAGTGGTATAAATACCGTATCGGTTACTTTAAATAATCATGGTCATATGTATTGGACCGCCCAAGGCAAAAAAATAGTTGCTACGCTGTATGTTAACGATCAAACCAAAGAGTTTATAACATACCGATTTGAAAGCTTTCCTAGCAAGGTTGAAAACACGCATTAATGAAAATTCATAATAAACTTTTTTAATACTATTTAGTTTTACTTTTAGTGTTATTGCAGGGCTGGTGGTACTTATACAATGGAGTATAGGCCAAGGCGTAATTGATTTTGTTAATGCAAAAGAGGTAAAAGCGCTTGAACCACTTGTTGTGCAACTTGCAAAGCAATACGAAAAAAACCCCTCATGGGAACGTGTTGTCGGCGATGGCGAAAATTTTAGAAAGCTTGTTGAATCGCAGCTAGAAAATAGCCAGTTTTTACCTAGACCACCAAAAGGTCCAGGTCCCAGAGGAGGGACGATGCGACGACCGCCACCCGATCATATTCGTTTAGGGGGAGAGCGTCGCCCACCATCTGAAAATATTGCTCACTACGCTTTGCTTGACGAAAATAAACTGCGAGTAGTGGGTAAGTATCTTAGTGACTTAAATTATATAACAACCCCAATTACAGTTAGCGATAAAATAGTGGGTTACTTAGCTGTTTCCAAAAGAGATAGCTTGGTTGATGGTTATGAGCTTGATTTTTTACAGCAGCAAACTAACTACTTATGGGTTATTGCTTTAGCTGCGGTAGTGCTTACATTGCTAGTTACCTTTTTATTGTCTCGCCACTTAGTTAGTCCAGTAAAACAAATTGCTAATGGTATGCATCGCTTAACGCAAGGTAATTACGAGACCAAACTTACGCTTGAGCGAAAAGACGAGCTAGGACAGTTGAGCGAAGATTTTAATATCCTTGCATTTACACTCGCTAAAGACGAGCAAGTGCGCAAACGCTGGCTTGCCAATATTTCTCACGAGCTTAGAACGCCAATGAGCATTTTACTCGGTGAACTTGAAGCTATGTTACTTGGCATACGTGAGCCTAATGCAAAAAATATTAATTCGGCTAACGACGAGGCATTGCATTTAAAACGCTTGATTGATGATTTGCATATGCTCAATAGCGCAGAGTTAGGAGGCATGCATTACACTATGCAACCTACTGATATGGCTTTATTATTTAATACGATTGAGCAAAAATATCAGGTTATACTTGAGCAGCACAATATAAAAATTTACCTATTAAATAGCGCTAAACACATAACGGTTCAAGCAGATAAAACACGGCTTTTACAGTTGCTCGATAATATTTTAATGAACGCGGTGCATTATGCACAATGCTCTACAATTTCATTAACGGCTAACAATATATGCATTAAAGGGCAAACGTATTTAGAACTCATAATTGAAGATAATGGCGTAGGTGTAGAACAGTCGCATTTATCGCATTTATTTGAGTATTTATACCGAGTAGATAGTTCGCGTAATCGTCAAGAGGGCGGTTCGGGCTTGGGCTTATCTATTTGCCAGCATATAGTTAAAGGCCATAATGGTGAAATAGCTGCTGAAAAAGCCACTTTAGGCGGTCTTGCTATTATTATTAGGTTACCAACTATTTAGCTTTAGTTGATTCATATAAAAAGTACGTAACTTGAACTTTGTTTGATATGGTATTTTTATCCTAAGTTTGGATTACTAATAACAGAGAACGCTATGAGCGAACAAATACTGATTGTTGAAGATGAAGTAAAGCTGGCTAACTTAATGAGTGACTTTTTAAGTAGTCATCATTTTATTACTCATCAAATACATCACGGCAATGAAGTATTACCTTGGCTTGAAATTAATAGGCCGAGCGTAATTTTGCTCGACATAATGCTACCTGGTCAAAGTGGTATTGAACTGTGTAAAGCAATCAGGCGCTTTTCAAACGTGCCTATTATTATGGTATCGGCAAAAGTAGAAGAAATAGATAGGCTGCTTGGACTTGAGTTAGGTGCAGATGATTATATTTGTAAGCCGTTTAGTTATGCTGAGCTGGTGGCGCGAGTTAAAGCTATATTAAGGCGATTAAGTAGCGCAAGTGATGTTACAGAGTCAACAATGAAGCTTGACGAGAGCACCTACAGCGTAAAATATAAATCAAACAGCATAGAACTAACGAACTTTGAATTTCAGCTATTTAAACCTTTGTTTAACAACCCAAATCGTATTTATTCGCGCGATAGCTTAATGGACACTATGTACGCCGATCAGCGTATTGTGAGCCATCGCACTATTGATAGCCATATTAAAAAGTTGCGTAAAAAACTAGATGAAGTGACACAAACTGAAAGTGTTATCCAGTCTGTTTATGGGGTTGGTTACCGGTTTGTGCACCCACAGTAAAGAGGAGTGAGCGATGACGATGAGCTACTACTCATCATCGTCAGCATTTTTAATTCGCTCTAAACGGTCAAACTCTTCGTATTCTGCTGCTTGAATTTCATCAAGAATAGAATCTACATCAGCAAGTTCGTCGCTGTCTTCAAATTCACCAGTAAGCGTTGAATTAGGCGTTAAATTGGCCTCTTCAAACAGTGCCCACATTTCTTTAGCGTATTGAGTTTTTAGTATACTTGGTGCAAATTCACCATAATAGCGGCGTATGTTATTTACATCGCGCGCAAACATAGCTTGTGCACTGTTATTTGCTGAAGCGTTAACTGCTTGTGGTAAATCTATAATTACCGGGCCGTTATTATCTACAAGTACATTAAATTCAGATAAATCACCGTGTATTATACCTGCGCAAAGCATAAGCTTAATGTAATGCATCATGAGCTTATGCTGCTCAATTGCTTGCTCTTCACTAAAAACGACATGCCCAAGTTGAGGAGCTACGTTACCGTCCTCGTCCGACACGAGTTCCATAAGCAGCACGCCATCAATACAAAAGTAAGTATCAGGAACACGTACACCCACGCCGGCTAAACGAGATAACGCATCAACTTCGGCATTTTGCCAAATTTCTTCTTCTAATTGACGGCCATAGCTAGAGCGTTTACCCATAGCACGCGCTTGGCGTCCACCACGTACTTTTCGGCCTTCTTGGTATTGTGCCGCTTTTTTAAAGCTACGTTTAACCGCATCTTTATACACTTTCGCACAGCGAATATGCTCACCACAACGCACAATAAATACGTCGGCTTCTTTACCGCTCATTAGTCGGCTTATTACTTCGTCGATAAGGCCATCATCAACAAGGGGTTGCAGGCGTTTAGGTATTTTCACAGATTGCCTGCTAAGTAGGGTTGGTTATTAATCATTATTTATGAAAGTGCTCTGTATTTGTTTGTTTAATTGGCTCAAGCAGTATATCAGCTTTGAGAATTAAGGGCAGTAACACTACTGCCAGAGAGTAATTAATCGTATTATTTTATTAGCTTATATATTGATTGCAAAGCAATCAACCAGAACTTTTTTGAATCATCAGTTTTTATCAAAAATAATTTATTACTTCCTCATTATTTGCACATTGTTTGCGTTTTTAAAGCGTAAGCTTAGTTTAATTCTTAAATACGAGGTTATTACTATGAAGCATTTTTCAACTCTTGCCACTGTGGCAATATTATCTATTGCTTTTTCAGCTAATGTAGATGCTCGACGCGGTAACAATCCTCCTGAAAAACCTGACTTTTCAATGATTGATACCGATGGTGATGGCGAAATTAGTGAACAAGAGCTTAGCGATCATAAACCACCTCGTCGTGAACGTTGAAAGGATACTAAAATGATTAATAATATTGGCAGCAGCTCTGCGAGTTTTATGCCGCAACAAAGTAGTCAAGCTGCAAAATTAACAACAGAGCAAAGCGATTTTGTTAAAGAAACGCTTGCACAGTTTGATGCAGAAAACTTAACTAGCGATGATGCGCAAAGTATTCAAGCGGCATTTAAAGAACAAGGTATTGAACCAACAAAAGAGCTTGCTGATTTAATGGGCGAACTTGAGTTTGATGCTAAAAGTATTGGTGATGCAGGAAGAGCAGAAGGTCAAAGACCGCCGCCACCGCCACAAAACTCATTAGACTCAGTCGATACAGGCGAAGTAGTAAGCTACTTAGATGAGCTATTAACAGAGTATTCAAACCAGTTGTCTGATGAAGATAAAGAATCAATCCTTGCATCAGTGCAAGAGAAGTTTGGTTTAAGTGAAGGCGATTCACTGCTAAATGTAACTGCTTAGGTGTTATAACTTAGAGTAAAGCTGACTGTTACTCGAAAGTTTTAAGTCCAAAGCCCAACGGTTAATTCTGTTGGGCTTTTTTATTGGCTTAATTTAAGCGTGTTTCTATTTTGCTTGTCCCATCTTCTTCGGTAAATTTAAATACAAAATCTTTTTTACCGTCTTGGTTTATATCTACTAGAAGAATATCTTTATTGTTTTTCGGCAGCGTTAGTTTTAATTTTCACGTTTATCATTTAGCAATGAGTCTTGCTCTCCGTAATAAATATACAGTGTTTTTTACTGTATTTGTATACCGCGTCAATATAGCTGTCGCCATTAATATCACCTAAATAGAGGGCCGGTTCTGAGTCATCGCCATTCATCCCCACTTCCATTTCTAAATCAAGTTCGATGCTCGATTTATTGGCAAAGGAACCGTCGGGTTGCTGCTTATAAAGATTCATTTCTACATCTACATCAGTACTGCCCCCGCCCATAGCCATTGAGGCAATAGTGGTTAAGCCAATATCTAAATCCATTTTTTGTAAATCAATTAAGCCATCATTATTAAAATCTGTTTTGAGCAACAACTCACTAGGGCCCTGTGTTTCAAGTAAGGGAATGGGCGTATTACTAAAACCTTTAGCACTCCCTAGGTACAAAGTATGTGCTATTTTTATATCTAACGAGTCCATACCTTGCGTAGGCTTAAACTGTCTGGTTGTAAAATCTAGAAATCCGTCGTTATTAATATCAATAATTTGCTTTATTTTGCGAGTCTCGCCATTACCTAGCTCGCCTAACTCGATGTTAAAATCAATAGAGGTAAGCTTTTGCTCAAAGCCCTCTGAATTAGCAAGCAGTACATCCGCTCCAAAGTCATTTGAAAAAACGAGGTCATTTAACCCATCGTGGTTAAAATCGATAACGACGGGCTTATTGTTAATATTAACCTCTAGCGAAAGTCCTTTTCTTGAAAAGCTGCCTTCATACTTAGGCGTTTGATTAAATTGGTTAGGCTTAAAGCTGCCATCTTTATTTTGAATGTATAAAGTACTGCTTGCTAACTCAGGGATGAAAATATCGCTTAGACCGTCATTGTTGGCATCGAAAACAAAGTCTACTTTTTCAAATTTATCTATTTTTAATTGATTAAGAACCGACTCATAATTAAACAACAGTGTTGGTTTACCTGCTTGGGCTTTGTATACGCCATCACTTGTTAGTACGAGTGCTTGTTTATCGGTGATGTTAGCAAGTGTTGCCACATCAAACCCGATGGCGTTTTTTGGTAATGCAAGTTCACTACTTAGTGATGTAAGTAAATTGATGGCTTCTAATTGTTTTGATTCTTTATTATATGCAAATAAAATCTCTGAATCGGTTGATACTAATTCATCCGTTGTTTTTATTGCCATTGTTTGAGCTATAACGCTCATGGGGGTAAGTAAAGTGATGAGTGAATAGCAAAGTGGTTTTATCATGTAAATTCCTTTTTTATATTTAGTTGTATTATTACATTTATATTATTCACTTATATAAGCAGCGTCAGCGCATAACTTTACGTATTATCCAGCGCTGGCGGTTTGCTAATTAGCGTAAATTTAAACGTAATATACATATGTAAGTTGGATTATATTTAGCCTACGCTAATTACTATGTACAGGGTGTAAGTAATTGTAAAATTATGTTTTAACTAGGGCCTGTTGACCTTTAAGGATTGAAATTAGTTCAATCCAAGGAAGATTTAATTGCGGCGCGTGGTTTGTAACCTAGTGGGCTCTATAACTGCTCCTGCGTTATTCTAATGGCTTACATCCATGTAAGAATTAGGTAAAAACCGAGTAACAAAGAGTCTATCTCCCTAGGCTGCGCATGTTTGGAATTTACTTTACGTGATCGCCTATTTATGAGGAATAACCACACTACATAGGCTTTTCCTTGCTTAAATATCAAACAGCCTGCTGCAAATTTAACCTCGAAAGATAAACAGGCCTTAATAAGGAAGATAGCGCATAACTAATATTGTAGCTAAGCGCTTTTAGCGGGTTTTGGTTATCAACGGCACAGCTTATTTTGCTTATTTAAATAAGCATCGACAAAGTCTACTTCCATCGGTTTTGAAAAGTAATAACCTTGCAGGTGAGATACGCCAATATTAGTAAGCGTGTTTGCTTGCTCAATAGTTTCAACGCCTTCGGCAACAACAGTAAAATCTAAAGATGAGGCCATTTGTACAATTGCATGAATAATACTTAACCCTCTTTTATCCATATTTTGAATAAAGCTTCTGTCTATTTTTACTATATCTACACCAATATCAAGCATGCTTGAAAGTGATGAGTAGCCTGTACCAAAATCATCAATTGAAATACAAAAGCCTTGTTTTTGTAGTGCTTTAACGGCTGTCAAAAATGTGAGTTTATCCTCGGCAAATACTGATTCGGTAATTTCCATATGCAAATTTTTAGGTTCTACTTCGTGATAATTTACTATTTTTAATACCTTAGTTACAAAATTTGGATCTTGTAATTGAATTACCGATACGTTCACGCTTACTGCAATTTTTTCCTGTAAATGGTTGAATTTATTTGTTTGTATACATGCTTGCTCTATCACCCAGAGGCCCATTTGGGTTATTAAACCGTATTGCTCGGCAATAGTTATAAACTCATCAGGGAAAATATTTTCACCGTCTAGTTGCCAGCGTAATAATGATTCGAAAGAGGTTACTTTTGATGTTTTGCTATCAACAATTGGTTAAAATACTAGCCTTAAACTGTTTTCTTCTATGGCACTGGCTAAGCGTTGACTCAAAAGGTATTCTCTTTCTTGTTTTAATTTGAGTGAATCGTTATAAATATTGATATTACCTTTAGCCATGCGTTTTTGGTGATACATTGCAGTATCAGCAGAGCGAATTAAGGTATTTAAATCACTCCCGTGCTCAGGGTAAATGGCAATTCCAATAGTTGCTGATACCCATTTTTGATATTTATATGTTTCATGCTCGGCACTAATGCTTTGAAGCACTTTATTAGCAAACTCGATAAGCTCAGTTTGCCTTTGATACGTTGCTAAAATTAAAAACTCATCTCCGCCCCAGCGGCATTTATAGAGTTGTTGGTTGCATACATTACTAATTCTCAGTGCTATTTCTTTTAATACTTTATCGCCTACTTTATGACCCAACGAATCGTTGATTTGTTTAAAACCATCTAAATCTACAAATAATAAAGCAAAGGGTTCTTTAGGGTTGTCTGTTAGTTGTTTGTTTGTATTTTTTAAAAATGCGGTGCGGTTTAATAGATTTGTGAGTGGATCGGTATTCGATAAGCGGTAAATTTCTTCAGTGCGTTGCTCGACCTTGTTTTCCATTTCGTTAAGCAGCTCTCTGTTTTGGTTTTTGAACTTGATTGCATTGTGTGTAAATGTGGCTGATTTGTACGATGAAGCCACCATAATAGCAGTAAATGTTAGGCCTAAAATACCGAGGACAGAGTTATAGTTATCGTTAGAAAGGGTTAATAAAAAAGAGTAGGGGGCCAATAAAATAATGCTATAGAGTACAGCGGTTACTCGGCTTCCTGAAAGCAGATTAGCAGAGCCTCCAGCAAAAGCAGATAAAACAGCAATCGTTGTTGTAGTTTCTATTGCTGATGAGGTTCTATGAAATCAAAGTGCATACCCACACCACGACAGTGCAGTTAAAATACACCCAGTTGAAAATCTTTTTGAGTATTTGTCGGCATTAAATAACGGGTTATCTTTTTTAGTTTTATAAAACCACACTACATCAATAGCGCGAGCTGCTAATAAGATAATCATAATACTTAGCCAAATATTTTTTTCGTAGGATATTTGCTGGTTACTTAAATCAAAAGCAAACACTAATATAAAACTCACTACAGTCGAAATAGTAATACCAGATATGGCATTAGAGTATAAAATTTTAACGGATTCTCTGCGTTCTTCACTATTTAGATTTTTATATGGCACTAAGTAAAACCTTATACAAAAGTCATTTCAACTTGCGATGGAGAAACATTTAAGAAATACAGCAAATATTTCAGATGAACACAAGCGTACTAAATATCTATTAGTTAGGCTCTAATCCTGAATATAGGAATAAAT
>NZ_BADT01000127.1 GCF_000239855.1 Pseudoalteromonas sp. BSi20652
AGTTTTATCTTTTGCAAAAACTTTAGAGTCTGAAACTAGAATATCTCGTTTGTTACTTTTTGCAGATTCAACAAATCGCTCAAGTAACTGATGTAAGTGATATTTTTCAAGCTTCATATCAAATGGTTCTCTCATGAATTGATTTTGAGAGAAGTAAGGCCTTACAGTATCAATAAAGTGCTTTTCTGCAGCAATAGACAAATCATTAAGTGTAATTTTTTTATCTTTAGCAATACTCTGTTGGTTTGCGTACCATAAAATCCAGCCAACATTACGTGGTACACAAGATGTAATATCAAAAAGAGTTTTGTAGTAATCATCGAGTGTAGCTTTTGTTGTATCAAAGAATTCATCAGGAGTTTGCTTACAGAAAAACTGGGTTCGTTTTTCAATCAACTTTTTAATGCTTCCCTCTGCCTGAGCATGAACATCTGTAATAGTTTTAGCTTGGTATAACTCGTAAAAATCTAGCCTTATTTGTTCGATTTTCTGCGGATCGATATCTCCGAGATATATTCTTCCTGGGTAAGCTGCAATTTTGAATTTAAAGAATTCATCAGAAAGGTTGTTCAACGGTCCAATGATTACATCTACAAATATTTTCATTGCATCATAATCTATTTCTGAAAAGTCATCTAAACAAATAAAAACATGATTAATACCGATATTTTTTAACAGCTCTCTTATACTTCGCATTATCAAAATAGGGTTGAAGCACTTTAAAAGAACTTCAGAAAACTCTTCATTTAAGCTAGATGCATCAGAGTTTGAAGTCACATGTTCGGCATTAAAACTTCCTTTAGGACCAGTTGAGTCAACACTTACATTAGCTGAAATTTTTTGATTAACTGAATTCTTATTTTCTTCATTAGACAAGACTTTCTTTTGCTTTAGAACTTCAACATCCATATATTCAAATTTTTCGATATCATCGAAAATTCTATTTAGTTCTTCTTCAAAAGCAGTTTTATCCGGACCAAAATAATCAGTAATCTTAGCAAGGTAAAATTTCAAAGTGTTAGTTTTAAGTTCTAGCTTAATTTCTGAGATGATTTCTTTAAGAAACGATTTATATATCAGGTATTTATTCAAGTCCTGAGCAGAGAAATGATCAGCATAGTTTTCTGCACTATAAGAAAACGCTTTAGACTGTTCAAAAATGCTTTTAACATCTATATATAGTGAAAGGCGATCCTTACTCTTTCTTATATCGTGTTGAAGCCTAGCAATGATTGTCGATTTTCCAGTGCCGCGTCGCCCTGTTAGGATTGTCGTATTTAGTTTTGAAATCGACTTTAATATAAGATCATTATCTAAAGGATCAACATAAAGCTTTTCGATAACATCTTTGCTTTTACTAACATCCGATAAATCAGCTCTTCTGCACTTTTTTAAGGAATCAACTAAATTAAAAAAATTATCTTTGTTTTTCTGACTAATGTTCATTTAATACCCTTTAAAAATACACGAGAAATTTGAGTGAGCTGACTTGCTACATAATAGTTTTATCAGAGGATACTTTCCTCTCTTTATGAGCAAAGTATGTCCTCTTAATTATTTTTAATATTAATAACAAATCCTGTAACACATTGCGAGTATTAAACTTTAAGTCGGGCTGTTCTTTTAATAATATGCAGAAAAGAGGAAAACGTCCTCATTTTTTGACTTAGGAGGAAAAACGCCAGCGCGATACATAAATACAGCAGTTAAATATTTCAAAATGAAAACCAAAATCGATTTTAAATCATTTAGTATTCACTAAAAAACGGCCGCGATAATGCAAGTAACCGCTTTAAGTACACTTGTTTGTGTAAGCATATTATAAAAGTTGGTTTAGGGATGGTGGAAGCTGTAAAAAACGAGGTCATAAATTATTTACTGAACGTGTCTACCTGTTATTAAAGTAAGGCTGACACGCTTAAGTATTATTACTTATTTGG
Source organism: Pseudoalteromonas sp. BSi20652 (assembly GCF_000239855.1). Lineage (GTDB taxonomy): Bacteria > Pseudomonadota > Gammaproteobacteria > Enterobacterales > Alteromonadaceae > Pseudoalteromonas. The sequence goes on from NZ_BADT01000127.1 coordinate 1,941, forward strand.
CTTTTTTAGCCTCTAGCGCTTCTATTTCACTCCAGATTTTTTCGGCTTCTGCACTTAACATGGCGAAGCTTTTAATGTCGCCTTTTCTTTGTGCCTGCATGCCTTGCTCTAGTTTTACGTCGTATTCTTTACGCAGTTTTTTTATCGGGTCAGGCTTTAAAAATGAAAACATTAGTATTCTCTTAATTTATTAAACTATATTTAATTAGTGTACGCATTAATGGGCTTAATAGTTCTTTGTTTGGTGAAAATGTTTACTTTGCGCTTTTAAAGCGCAAAGTAAACACGGTGTAATTATTAACGTACTGTTTGCTAGTGCTAGTGCTAGTGTTTACGTTTCTGGCTCTAGGCGTTTAATACCTTGGCCATCAATACCTAAATAAATAAAACCATCACTGCCTTGGGCTAAGCTGCGTACTCTGCCTATTCCATCGAGTATTTTATATTGCTTAACAACCTTACCCTTTGAGAGCTCTAGTGCGCTAATGAATGCAAATTTCATTGATGCTAATAATAGCTTACCTTTAAGTTTTGGGTATTTATCACTCGTTACATACAACATATCGGAAGGGGCAATTGAAGGGGACCAATGTAATACGGGCGATTGCATGCCGTCTTTTTCTTTAAGGTCGGTAAACTTGGTACCGCTGTAGTTAACGCCATAGCTTACTAAAGGCCATCCGTAGTTAGCGCCTTTGTTTATTATGTTAAGTTCATCGCCACCGCGTGGCCCGTGTTCGTGAGACCATAAAATATTATTTTGATTATCAAACCACATGCCTTGTGGATTACGGTGCCCATAAGACCATACCGCATGTTTTGCATCTTTTTGTTTAAAAAACGGATTGTCGCTTGGGATATTACCATTTTCGTGTAAGCGATAAATTTTACCGCCGTCCCGCGTGAGATCTTGCGGGTTTATGTCGCGCGAGCCGCGATCGCCAATTGAAAAATAAACATAACCTTCATTATCAAACACAATACGGCTGCCGTAGTGCTGACCTTTGGTACTATTATGCTCGCCTTTGTATAGTAATTGCTGATCAGATAGCTGCGTATGATCGCTACTTAGCTTGGCGCGCATTAAGGCAGTGTTACTTCCGCTTCCTTTGCCCTCACTACTTGAGTAACTAAAGTACAGCCATTGGTTTTTCTTACTATCGGTGTGTAGTGATAAATCAAGCAATCCACCTTGGCCATTAGCATCAATGTCGGGCAGCCCTGAAACCTTAGTTAACGTAGTGGTATTTTTAGGTAATAAAAATAACGCTCCACTGCGCTCAGATATTAGCAAGTCACCATTAGCTAAAGGCTCAATAGCCCAAGGTATAACGAGACCTTCTGCCGCTGTTACTGCGTTAACGTTAAGCGATAAAGTATCTAGCTTTTTGTAGTCTTTTACGTAATCGCTTTTTGCATTTGCGGGGGCGTTAGTAGCAAACATAGCAACGGCTAAGCCTGCACTTATTAGTTTAGGGAGAGTGTTATGTGACCTTAAATTTATCATTATGGCTTCCAAAATTAATTCAATCTTGCATAACCTTAGCATGGCATAAATAAATTTTTTAAGCGTTGAGTTAAATGAAAAATACACACTTATATTTTTGTGAGATGACTTTTTATTAGAAAATTGTTTTAGCAATTAGCGCTAATAAAAAATTGAATAATTACTCTATTGGGGTTGAAAACTTAAAGTTTGAGCGTACACTTGTGCGCTGAAGTTTGGGCGTACACGTGTAAGTTCAAAGTAATTAAGATTTGATAGAGATTTAACCATGATGACTCAAGTATTAAACCAATTTTCAAAATGGTTTTTACACCATCAAAGTTTTGCAGGCTATATAGAGCCAATAATGCAGGTGTTTAAACCTGCGTGGCGTGCAGGGCAGTTTAGAGCGCAAGTAGTTAATACGACTGTGCTTGATGGCGGCTTTTTAAGTGTGCAACTTAAGCCAAGCAAACAATGGCGGGCGCATACGTCAGGGCAACATATAAGTTTAACGGTTGAAATTAATGGGCGATTATTAACACGCGTTTTTACCGTGGCCTCAAGCGCTCAGCAATTTAAAAATACTGGGTTAGTGCGTTTACTAATTAAAACAAATGCGCAAGGGCGCTTTACTGGCTTACTCAGCAGTGCATTAAAAGCGGGTTTGTGGTGCAATATTTCTGCGCCAAGCGGCGATTTTGTATTTAAAAACACACACACGCCAGCCACTTTTATTGCCGGTGGGTCGGGTATAACACCTATGCTGGCTATGCTTGATGATTACTTAAGCCAAACTACGCAAAAAGTGTCGTTAGTGTATTACGCAAAAGCCACTGAGCATCAATGTGTTGATGAGCTAAGTGAGTTGGCGGCGCAGTTTGAGCATTTTTCGTTTTTATTATTAACCCGTGAGCAATCAAGCGATATAACCAGCAATATTAAGCCGTGGGAAAACCCAGACATTTACTGCTGTGGCCCTGCAGCATTTATGCAAACGGTGAGCGATTTTGCTAAAACTCATAAGCTAAATTATTACCAAGAAGCATTTGGTTTAGCGCTGCCTACCTTAAACGACGATAGCCAATTTAATGTAAAAATTAACGCCAGTGCCCATGTTGTATCGGGCAACGATGTTTTACTGACTCAGTTTGAAGAAAAAAAGCTCCCCGTTAAACGCGGTTGCGGTATTGGTATTTGCCATCAATGCCAATGTATTAAAAAGTCAGGCGTGGTACGTAATTTAAAAACAGGTGAATTGAGTGACAACGGCGAGCAATTAATCCAACTTTGCGTAAGCCAACCTGTTAGTGATTTGGAGTTACAATTATGAAAAACATTAACTATGACATGCTCGCAAGCGAGCTAGATGCCATTAAAATGGACACCCTTGGCAAAGTTGGCCAACAAGATGCTGACTATATTCGCTCTGTTGTGCGCAAACAGCGAGTGTGTGAATGGAGCGGGCGAATTTTGCTAATGCTTGGTTTTATTCAGCCATTATTGTGGGTTGCAGGTGTGTTGCTATTAGCGCTGGCTAAAATTTTAGACAATATGGAAATTGGCCATAATGTAATGCATGGTCAATACGATTGGATGAACGACAAGCAACTTAACTCACAGCATTATGAATGGGACATAGCGTGCGATGGCCAAAGTTGGCACCGCGTTCATAACTTTGAACACCATACGTATACTAATATTATTGGTAAAGACAGAGACTTTGGTTATGGATTATTACGCCTGAGCGATGATTTTAAGTGGCGTTTTAAAAATGTATGGCAGTTTTTTACGTATATTAATTTAAGTGTGTTATTTCAGTGGGGCGTGTCGTATCACGAGTTAGCTGCAGAGCGTGTTTTTATTGGTAAAAAGAAAGAAAACCGCGAAGGGCTTGTTTCACACTCTACATTAAAGCATCGCTTTTTTAGTAAAGGCGCTCGCCAATTAATTAAAGATTATGCGATATTTCCGTTACTTGCAGGGCCTTTATTTTTATGGGTATTGGCCGGTAATTTAGTAGCAAACTTAATCCGTAATTTATGGACATCAACCATAATATTTTGTGGTCACTTTACTGAAGAAACGCAAACCTTTAAACAAGAAGACTGCGTAAACGAAACGCAAGGGCAGTGGTATTATCGCCAAGTACTGGGCTCGTCTAATATTAAAGGCTCGCATTGGTTTCATGTTTTAACGGGGCATTTGAGCTGCCAAATAGAGCATCACTTATTTCCTGATATGCCGTCTTCGCGCTATCAAGAAGTAGCGCCTCAAGTACAAGCCGTTTTGAAAAAGCACGGTATTGATTACCATACAGGTAGTTTTTTTAAACAGTATACTTCGGTGTTAAAACGTATCATTAAATATTCGTTTAAATAAACATGTTTTAATTAACGAATGAAAAAATCGGTCTGTGTAACTACACTGACCGATTTTTTGTTTATTACACTCAATGCGGTTGATTAGTAAACAGCACTTGCAAAAATTTCTCATAGTTAATTAAAAAAGCCTTACTTTAGCTATGGTTAAATAGCGTGTGATTGTCATACAATGGAGGAAAATAGACCACACAAGAGAGATTAAAATGGCCGCATTTGGTACCGTGTTTATGCCGCAGATGATTCAAGCTCGTTTTTCTGATAATAAATGGAGCGAGAGCTCAATTGTCCCTTCCGATAAACTTGAACTTCATGCTGGTGCGCACGTTCTTCATTATTCAAGTACATGTTTTGAAGGCTTAAAAGCCTTTCGCCATGAGGATGGTTCTGTTTATCTTTTTAGAATGGATGCAAACATTGCACGCATGCAACAAAGCTCAGCGCTATTAAGTTTACCGAGTTTTGACAGCGATATGCTAAAAACGATGATTATCGATATTATGCGCGAATACGCAGATGAAACCCCATTACCGCCGGGCTCTATGTATATTCGCCCAACGCACATTGGTACTGAGGCTGCAATTGGTAAAGCGGCAGCGCCATCAATGAGCTCACTTTTATACACGTTACTATCGCCAGTAGGTGATTACTTTGCAGGTGGTGCAACTGCACTACGTGTACTACTTGAAGAAGATGGTATGCGCTGCGCCCCGCACATGGGAATGGTAAAAAGTGGTGGTAACTACGCTAGTGCACTAGCACCTATTAGCGCTGCACGTATTAAGTATCAAGCTGATCAAATTTTATTTTGCCCAGGTGGCGACGTACAAGAAACCGGTGCTGCTAACTTTATACTTATTGATGGCAACGAAATTATTACTAAAGCGCTTGATAGCACGTTTTTACATGGTGTAACGCGTAATAGTATTTTAACCATAGCCAAAGATTTAGGTATGACGGTAAGTGAGCGTAACTTTAGCGTTACTGAGCTACTAGAGCGTGCTGCTAAACCAGGTACTGAAGCGGCGCTTTCGGGCACTGCAGCTGTGCTAACTGCTGTGGGTACATTTATTCATAACGATAAAGAATACAAAGTAGGTACTGGCGAGCCAGGCCCAACGACTGCGCGCCTTCGCCAAGCATTGAACGATATTCAATGGGGTAAAAGTGAAGACAAACACGGTTGGTTAACTAAAATTTAATGACTTAATAATCCGATATTAGTTTTCTAATATCGGATTTTTTTATGGCAGATTCGTGTATAGAGGCATTTTCACACATATAGTGTAGCCACTTAGTTTTAGTAGACACCTTGGTCTGTTTAAGCATTTCAAAATATATCTAAGTATTTGACTCATCAGTATTAAAATATTAATAAAGGGAATTAGTTTTGGATTCAATTAATTTTGATTGGTATGACTTTGCCGAAAAGTTGATAAATACTAAAGTAGAAGAAGGTTGTAAGCCTTTTTTGACAGCGCTTGAAAGTGTAAAACAAGGGGATGTAAGCGCTGCAGTAGCTGCTTTACAAGACCTTAATGAATTACAGTACCTACTTAGTGTTGTTATTCTTGAAATACAGCATGTTAAGTTGGGCGCAGACCCATCCCTATTAACTCTATTTACGGAAGCACTTCGCGAGAATGTACCTATTGGATCTGTAGACACTTCAAATATCTATCATGAGATTGCATCGGTTTGGGAAAAAGATGTGTGTGCTTTATTACCTGATGATGATGTTCTTTACCGTAATCAATATCAAAGAGGTGACAGCTTACTTATTAGTGTTGTTAATGAGCGCTGCCGACTAGGTTTACACGCTGAAGCATTACCTTTGGTAAATAAAATAGATGCTTATTATAGAGAAAGTTTGTCTGAAACGTGGGTTAAAGTTATTTCTGGGTTGTCAGAGGGTGATGTTAAAGAGCAGGCGCTAATGACATTAGCAAAAGTGGGGTCGTATCGTCCAATGATTCAAGATGGGGGAGAGGAAGCCAGTGCGTTTGCTAATGCGATTAAAAGGTTTAGTGATCTTGATTTAGACAGTGAACACGCTGCTGTACAAGTAAGCTTTAAAGGATTGCTAAGGCTCTCTCGTCATCGTGCACCGAAAGATGTTCGCTCCTTTGGTACATATACTGCTCAAGTTGCCGCAGCCAAAGTTGCAGGTCGGATAAAGCACAATGGATGGCTTGAAATTGCAAAAACACTTACTCCTAATATACATGATACAGACTTAAAACAACGAGCTATTGTTGCATTGCAATTAGCCGAGTTTCATTGCTTAGAAAAACCAATTTCAGAGTTACAACCCATTATTGAATCGATTGGATTAGTTTGGTCAGGTATCGATGACCCTCTTCAAGCTCTCATTAATTATATTGATAGTAAACCACTTAAAAAAGTTTCTCCTGATGAAGAGTTAGCAAATGCAATTATAGCGGGAAAAGATATGACTGCTGAAGTGGCATTAAGAATGGCTCAAGAAGATAATGAAAATAGATATCATACTCCTGCCTATAATCGCTTTTTACTCGGATGCCAGCTTTGTTTGCCAGATGAGCAGTTGAATCAATTTTATGAAGAGCTTGATTGGAGCCATGAAGAAGCATTAGTGAAAGGTGCTTGGTGGTTTGTGTGGCGTCAACCTGAAAGAGTTTTGCCATATTTAAATCGAGGTTATCCAGAAGGGGATAAATTTGGTACTTACACAAAAAGGTTTTTGCCCTTTTTAACCCCTGATTTACTTACCAAGGCTGAAAAGTTCTATATTGAACTTGAAAGAACAAAGCCGCTGACTCTTTTTATAGCGCACTGGGTTTTACACGACAATTTACATAATGCCGCACGTATTCTTGGTTATCTAGGCGAAACAACTTCAACGGATGAATGGGTACCTCGCTACCGCAGAGGAAACAGTGCAGGCAAACCCTTTATTACAATTGCAGATAAAGAAATTAACGCAAAACCATTGCCCTACTTAGGCGAAGTTTCTGATATTAAAAGTGCAATAAAAGCTTGCACAACAACTGCCTTATTGTTGCAATTAGTAACCGATCATTGGCAAGAAAAACAACTTGTACAGGCGGTTTTAAAAGCTGTAAAGCTAAAAAAATATCAAAAGTCGTTTGATGACCGATGTGCTTTAATTAAGCTTTATTTAATAGTTGGCGAACTTGAGGCTGCAGTTGCTTTATTACCTTCTGTGAATACGGGGCGTAAAAGGTGGAGTAATGTTGAATATGGCGCTGAACTGGTTAAAAATATTTTAAGTTTTTTAAAGGTCTCGCCAGAAAAATTAACCTTAAACTTATTTAATACATTACTTATAGAAATATCAAAAATATTTCCTCAATGGATTTGGTCATCGTATTTTACTTTAGCGCGCTTAAGTTGCCACCTTTCAAAAGCTGAGCGCGAGGAGGCACAGCAAGCTATAACTAAAACTGCTAGTAAGGTATTTAAATTTCCTTCTGACAATATTTCTGTTTATTTTGGTTTTCTGAAAGGTACGCTAGAGGTTGAAGGTTATAGTAATTCGCTAGCGTCTCAATTAGAAACTTGGTGTCATAAAATCAAACAGCTTATGAATCTTCAGGGCTGCTATGTTGATGATATATGGATAATCTCACAAGTTGCTAACTTAAAGGTGCATGTACCACACGAGTTATGGGAAAAGTTCTCTGTTGATATATACATTAATACTCAATTTACTGCGTACGAACATAGAGCTATTTCGGTACTTGAAAAAACGTTAATTCATTTATGGTCTGTGGGCGATTTAACACTAATGAAAGCTTTAATCCAATCAAATAAATTACCAGAACATTTACAATATGATTTGTATCGAAGTATTTGGAAGGATATTCATTTAGCACCAAGTCCATATGAGGTATTAGCTTTGACAAAGCCAGAGTTAAGTGCAACGCCAATTCTTAAGAAAGAATTTACAGAATCTTTGTGTAGTGTGATGGTTGAACATCAGCATCCCGACTCTCAGCGTATGCAAAAATTATTACAGTCGATGATGCCGCTAAATTAATCAGAAAGTGTTAGAGAAGAGGTCTCAGCTATAAAGGTATCGAAGGTTTAGTCACAATGGAATTGATTCGCTTGTAAGTGTCTTTCATTTACAGCATGACTAGTCATGGCACAATATCAAGATTATTTTACTTATTACTTTCGCCCTGCGTTTACTTTCAATATATGTATTGAAAGTAAACGCATGGCGCATAGTTTATGCCCCAAAGCAGGTCTTTAAAGTTAATAGCATCAAGTATACAAATTAGCGTTTAAGTTTTCGCCTCAACATGCCACTTTTTAAGGCTTGTTGGATGATTTAATAATGGTCTATATAAATCAAATTGAGCTAAGTAGCCCCAACTCTGAATAATAAATCTATCTCAAGCAGCTATTTCCAACGCTAACTGCATTGAATTTACTTGCAATAGACCCGTAAATTCGCCTTTTTTTCACTAAAAATCTCTGGCTAGAGAAAATAAATTTAAATATCACTATTGTTCAATATATTAGTAAATTTCTTAACCAGATTTCAGGTTAAGTAATTATCTAATATACCAGCTTTTGTTGCCGTAAGTTTTGCTGAAAGTGTAGCTAAATTACCGTTAAATTCTCATTAATTAATCGGTTTCAAAACTAAATAGTTACTTATGATTACTTTGCTCTGTTTTTAGTTATAGAGCTCAGCAAAGCCGGTTTTTCTAACTTTGAATATATTTACACTGTGTAGGAATATCTGCATGGTTGTTAGTCATGCAGATATTTTAATCAATGATTAAAACTTCATTTCTATTTTACCGTACACGTAGCGTCCGTTAAATCCATACGGTGAGAAGCTAGAGTAAGCAAATAAACGTGAGAAGGTGGTTACATCGTCAACATTTTCACGGGTTGCGTCTGGGTAAACATCAAAAATGTTATTAGCACCTAGGCTCAGCGATACGTTTTCACTAAGCGAGTAGGCGACATCTAAGTCGGTTATCCATTTAGGCTTTAGCACTTCGTTACGTTCTGGGTTATTTGAAGGGTCTTGAGTTTCACCGTAACGCGTTGTTCTAAGCGTTGTACGAATATCATCGTTAGTCCACGTTGCACTTAAATTGTACTTATTACGCGGTGTGCTTACTTCAAAACGACGCAGCTCAGTACCTGAGAACAAGTTGTCTTGATCAAACCCTGCACCTTGTAGCTCTGCTGGTGGGTCGATAATATTTGTTACTTCATTTTTGCCGTAGTTGTAACCTAGGTTAAAGGCTAAATCGCCGTAACCATCGGTTGCTACATTATAAGAGGCAACCACATCCACACCACGGGTTTTACTGTCAATTGCGTTTAAGAAGAAACGACCTTGGTTAGCGCCTGTGCCTTGAAGTAAATCGGCAATAGCATCGCCCGATAAGTTGTTTGATAACACAATGCGGTCATCAATTAATATTTGGTAGTAATCAACCGATAGGCTGAAATTAAAGTCGGTAGACCATGTAAAACCAACGCCGTAGTTAGTGGCTTCCTCGGCATCAAGACCCGGTGAGCCCAGTGCTTTTGCTACATCGCTGCTTGGTGCAAAGGTACCTGTTTCGGTTGGTTCGCCATCAACAAATACAGTGGCCACTGAGGTAAAGTATTGTTGCTGCAAAGAAGGTGCTCTAAAACCTGTAGATACAGAGGCGCGTAGTGCTAAGTCTTCAGTTAATGAATAACGAGTCGCAACTTTACCATTGAGCGTATCGCCAAAGTCTGAGTAATCTTCATAACGAGCAGCAACCGCTAAATTCCAATCGTCAGTTAGGTAGGTTTCAAGGTCTATATACAAGCTCACGTTGTGGCGGCTATTGTCGCCTTCAGATTCGGGTGTAAACCCCGGAAATACTTGTGCGCCTGCTGCGCCAAATGGGCCATCAACAGGGTCGGTCACTGCGCCACCTCGACCAAATGTGCCTTGTGCATATGATGCTTCTTCGCCTGCATCTATTTGGTATCCTTCGCGACGATACTCAGCACCTACAGCTACACTTACAGAGCTTTCTAAAAAGCTGACGTCTACCTCGCGGCTAAAATCAACGTTTAAAGTAAGTTGATCGTAAGTAAGTGTTCCTGCATCAAAGCTTGTTTGGCTAGTAGGACCGTATGAGGTATTTAGGCTATTTATAACACCAAACTCGAATGCATCTTGACCATATACGGCCGAGACATCGTAATTCCATTCACTTACAAAACCTTTAGCGCCAAGTGCCAATGAAAAGTCATTTATGTCTGAGGTGATAACAGGTAAAAACCCATCTGGGTAAACTTCTTCTATATTACGGCTATCGCTTGCACGGCGATAAAACCCAGCGCCTTCGCCTTCACGTTTGCTGTAAGAGCCAAACGAATATAAATCTACTTCGTTTGTTAACTGGTAACCTGCGTTATAAAACACTGAAAAGTCTTCAACATCGCCATTACCAAAGTTATGGTTGTAACGATTTACGTTAAGTTCACGCGGGTCTAGCGCGCCATCTACTGATCCGTCATCTATGCGTGCGTAGTTTTCACGGTTATCGTAGTCTGAGCGGTTAGTTGAATGGCGGTCGCGGTATTCTGTTGAGATGTTTAAAAAGCCATTATCGCCAAGTTCAAAACCCATATTACCTTGAAGCGTTAGTGTTTGGCCGTCGGTTAAAGAACGATCGCCCCCTTCGGTAAAGGCTAAATTACCATCACTGCCTTCAGATACTGATTTTAGCTGTGGTACACCGTCCATTTCAGTTACGTTAGCACCATATATAGCCGCCACTGAACCACCGCTGCTGGCACTTTTAAGTACAATATTAATAACACCGGCTATAGCGTCAGAGCCATATTGCGCTGCTGCACCATCGCGCAGAACTTCAATACGGGCAATAGCATTTGCTGGTATCGCATTTAAATCAACCGATGATGAACCACGACCCGTTGAGCCATTTAAGTTCAGTAATGCGTTGCTGTGGCGGCGCTTACCATTAACAAGCACTAAAGTGTGATCAGGTGCTAAACCACGAAGTTGAGCAGGGCGCACATGGTCGCTGCCATCAGTAAGTGATGCTTGTGGGAAGTTAAAGCTGGGTAATAAACTGCTAAGCAGGGCATTCGTTTCAGTAAAGCCTGAATTTTTAAGTGCATCTGCACCAATTATATCGATGGGTACTGCGCTGTCTTCTACTGTACGGCTTAACCTGCGAGAGCCAATTACGCTTATTTGTTCAATGTTTTCTTCTGCTTTAGTGTCTTGCTCTGCAGCATTTACGCAGAGCGAACCAAGTAGTGCAGCAGACGCGCTCATGGCGAGTAATATTTGTGGTACCGATTGCTGTAATTTAAATAACGGTTTTCTATTCATGCTGTATTTCCCCATACCCATTGAATTATTTTAGTTTTGTACAAAAAGATTAAACCTCTTTGTTACCTTGAACTTATACTTAATTAACAAAGTCAGTCAATTGAATAACATTCAATTAATTTAGGCG
>NZ_BADT01000126.1 GCF_000239855.1 Pseudoalteromonas sp. BSi20652
CTTAACTAAAAAGCTTGTGTTTCTTTAGGTGTTTTCTAAGCTGCCTGTGCGGCAGTGAACAGTGGGGTAATGGTGATGTGCGATGCTTATGATTTCTAAGCTGCCTGTGCGGCAGTGAACACAAATACCGATTTACGCACATTTCGACGACTTTTCTAAGCTGCCTGTGCGGCAGTGAACGTGGATTGAGTTTGTAAGCGCCCTACCTATCTTTTCTAAGCTGCCTGTGCGGCAGTGAACTTTATATTGCTTTGATAGGTCAATGCGCTTGCTTTCTAAGCTGCCTGTGCGGCAGTGAACGTTATCAGCCTTGTTAATCGTCTTGATGTGGTTTTCTAAGCTGCCTGTGCGGCAGTGAACTCTCGCCAATGCAAACCTTGCTTTCTGAGCTTTTTCTAAGCTGCCTGTGCGGCAGTGAACGCTGATACGGGAGGATTAACGAGGCGCAAAGTTTCTAAGCTGCCTGTGCGGCAGTGAACGTTAAGCAATTGCTGCTCAGTGCGCCCTATGCTTTCTAAGCTGCCTGTGCGGCAGTGAACCCGTCTCTACGCGCTCTGCAAATGCAAGTCTGTTTCTAAGCTGCCTGTGCGGCAGTGAACGGTTCGGTCGCTTAATGTGGACAGCCGCAGACTTTCTAAGCTGCCTGTGCGGCAGTGAACGTCGCTGTTTTCCTTTATTGAGGTTTCAGCAATTTCTAAGCTGCCTGTGCGGCAGTGAACGCCACTTACAGCTACTTGAGTGCCTTTAACTATTTCTAAGCTGCCTGTGCGGCAGTGAACTTTAATATCATCAAGGCTCATTTCTTCCGTAATTTCTAAGCTGCCTGTGCGGCAGTGAACTCTCAATATCAGACTGTGACATTGGTGTTAGCTTTCTAAGCTGCCTGTGCGGCAGTGAACACCAAGCCGCGAACGTTGGCTTTACTGGTGGTTTTCTAAGCTGCCTGTGCGGCAGTGAACAATATAATATCACGCAAAAAACTAGTTACAACAATTGATTAAGGCAAAATACGAACTTTTACCTTATTTTTATCGCTTGTTGTAACTTACTGTTTTAGCTTCTAATTTTTAAAGAGCAAAAATAAAGGTTAAAACTGGGGAATACTAACCAGCTTTTCTTTCATATTATGGTTTGTGCTTAAACCATAACAATTAAATGTACCAACTTGCTGTACCGTAACTTCTACTTTTTTGATGAACAATGGGAATTTCCTACTTGCATTCAAGTCTCGCCGTCTCGTTTCTTGGCTTTCTAGCCAAATAAAAGGTAATTTGTTATTAGCTTTAGGTTTGCTTTTTTCAAGCTCTGCTAGGCAATCATTAAGCGGTTGCCCTGACTTTTCTGCCCAACGCTGTGCTTTATTGAGCATATCTTTTTCTATTCGCGCCTCACCTTTTACTTGCATCCGAACAAAAGCTGCATAAGTCACGCTTTCTGGCACTGGCTTTATTGATTTGATATGCACGTAATCTTCTAAACGGTTGAGCCATTTTGCAATATTTAGCTTAGTTAACTGTGTCTCATCGTTGGCAATTAACCGTAATTGATTTCCAAGCGGAAAAGCTTGCTCGCCACTTGCTTTAGTATTATAGCGAGGAAAACTCACTGCAATAGACGATTCATTCTTACCTACTTTGCTATCAACCAAGGCAATATGCACTTGTTGATAAACCTTTTGCCAAATAAAACCAAGGGTTATATCCGCTTCAGGCAATAAGGTTATATCGAGATAGTGTTTCATTTCCTCTCCCTTTCTTTATCAACTAAAGACTACTTATCACTTTCGCCAAATACACCACCACGTACTAAAATAGCCATCACGTAATGTTCATCTTCAATACGATCTAACTCTGTTCCGCGCGCCCATTTATCAAAAAAAGTATAAAAATCCTGTTTATCTTTCGGTGTTCTGTACGCTTTACCTAGATTAGTTACTGCGCCATAAGGTTCTATTGCAATTGGGCCTGCTGTTTTTTCTTCATCGTCAAACTCTGGGTACCAAGTGTCGATACTGCGAAGTGCGTTACCTAATTTTTGCGAATGCATAGCGGCAATATCTTTGACTGAATAGAGTATTTTACTTTTTTACCTTTGCCTTTATCCAATACTAATTCTTCACTTGGATACACTTCTTGGGCTTTACCCACTTGCACAAAGCAGTTTATTTCTAACATTAAAAAATCATCGCTGCTTGATAAAGCCAATGCTATACGCTCGCCTAACTCAGCAACTTGCTTATCATCATTATTAAAGTGACGTGTACTAAATTGTGTAGCGTCAAACATCCATGATTGCTTACTGTTTTTATTTAATGCGTTTACTTGTACTTCAATATTTTCAGCACCAACACGGTTACGCCATAAAAATCGGGCATTAGCTAAGTTAAGTGCATAGCGTTTGCCTAATTCTTTAAAGCCTTCTTTTTTAACATAAGTTGATACCGCTTTACTGTAGCTTTCTTTAAATAATGCGTTGTTACAAGCAGAAGGAGTTTGTACGCCACCTAATACTTTTAAAGTAAAGTGTAGTTTTAGTGTGTCTTGTTCTGGGTCAAGTGCGCAACTATCAACTGTTTGTAAATTAGCTTTTTCTACTTCTGCATTGAGTTTTACAGGATCGCTTTTAATTGCCGCTTTCAAACGATTTGAAATAGTACCGCGTACTGATTTTTCAATAAGTTGTAATGGTGTTTGAATACTTTTGTTATTACGGTCTTCCCACTGCGTGCCATACATGTAACCGTCTGACGGTACTAATTTCTTTTCAAATGCTAATACTGATGCTGTGTCTTGATTTTTAGCCATGATAATTTCCTTTTTAATAAATTAAGTTATTCGTAATAAGAGTTTTCAATTTCTTCTTCTGTTTGAATAGTTTTTTGTGTTTGACTACAAAGATATAAGTTATTGGTTTGGTCTGTTTGATAACGCCACAACATTTCATCAATTGATTTAATGCGGTGTGGCATTTTAAATTCACCTAACGTCACAACACTTTCTGCAAAACGATGAGGGGTATTTGGGTCTCGTTGATTTTTAGCTTCACCTAAGTCAGTTAAACCATGAAAACCTGTCGCTATAGGGACTATCCAACCTTTACTTTTCCGTTTGCTTGTCCAAGTTATTTTTTCAGCATCTTCGACAAGTGCTTTTTCACATTGATGATGAATCGCAAGGTGATCTATAAGTGCGTCCATAGCATCTTGCCCTGCTTCCATAGCTTCAACCATTAAATCTCGACGTTCAATGATGGCGTAACCCGGCATGAGTTTTCGTGTTAATGCAGTAAGATCTGCTGTATTACCATTTTCTATTTTAAAAAATTGAGGCGCTTTAAACGTTAAAATGTCGCCACCAGCTATTTTCATTTTGCTGTTAAGTAGATGAGTAATATTGTCTTGTAGGTTTTGTTCGTCGTCCTTTTCAATGCCTGTATATTCAATTATTAATGACACATCTAAATGGCAACGTGCTTCTTCTATAAATGCACTTCTTGAGCCTGTTTTGTCTAACGGGTTGCCAGTACCAATAATTGAATGAACAAAGTCATCAATACCTTTATGGGTTTGTAAGTCACATTGATGGCTAATTACCGCAACGCTATCAAACTTAATACTGTTATAACCTTTAGTATTTAATTTTCGTTGTAGTGCGTGTACCGCGCCAAGCCATACAGTCATCGCCGGAAAACCAATAGTAAAAGGACTTGAAAGGGCATTGGCGTTATGTACTTGTATATGAGGTAATAAAAGTAGTCGTTTTATATTGTTCATTTAAAGAACTCCCTATTACGATTAATAATGTCAGCAAATAACAAACGCTCAGCTTCACCTAATTTAATCGCTTGTTTATCTAGTACTTTTTCGTAACTACGGCTTAACCATGCTGATATTTCAGTCACTAGTAAATCTAACCATTGTTCTGAGTTTTCTCTTTCCTTGATATTATTGGCAAGCAACCAAGTACGTTGGGTACTCGATAGTGAAGAGGTGCCCTCGTGGAATTGAGTTTGCGAAACAGCGCGAACTGCCCACATCTTCTCAATAAGTAAGTCGATTATGTTTTGTAGATAACCGTCCCGCGCATCACGAATATTAATATTGTTATAATCTGCCTGAAACAGTTTATGTAATGCTTTAAAGTGATCGGCATATTCGTATTTTTTAAATGATTCGACAAAAAAATTACTTTTTGGGAAGTGAATATTTCGTTTTTCGATACTTGGTGGCAATGATGATAAAAGATGTGCTTTACCGCCATTTTGATTATTTAGCACGCTGATATTTTGTGGTTTTGTACCACCATAACCTATGGTTGTTAAACCATAAATTTCGCTATAGCCTTGTTCACTAAATTCATTTTTTCGCTTTTTATCGCGTAGTTCTTTTACTTCATCTGAAAATCGTAATTTATCGAGTCGTGAACGTAATTGATAAACCATCCCTGAGTTTGTTAACAGCGATAGTTGGTGATAATCATCATCAACAGGAAAGTAAACCTGTTTTATCTTAGAGCTCGTAATACTTTCAGTTGCCCCTTCAATCATAGTTAAAAAACCAGCCCTCAACTCTTGGTAATTAGTAGATTTAATAGTTAATAATGTTTGAGCTAATTCTGTTTCGTCTTGAATGTGAGTCAGTAAATTACAACCATCTTGCATATTCAATGTTAAGAATTTATATACGTCTAATGCAGCTGCATTACCTAATGCATCAGTAGCAACTGCCACATTACCAGTTTTTAAATAACCATCTTCAATTCTTTCAATTTCAGCTAAAACAGATGAAACATAACCATTTTTATTTTTTCTTGCACTAGGGTGGCTAAAGGTACAAGGATGAGTAGACATTGATATTTGCCCTGCCCTTTTAGCAGCACTAGGTAACCACTCATTTAACGAAAACTGTTGTTCACACAATAGCTCTAGTTCTTTTATTTCATATTCTTCCATTGATGCTTTTACATTCTTTTTTAACCAAGCTTCTTTACGCTCGATAAAATAATTTTGTATTGCTGGATCTAACATTACTGACCTCCTTTCTTATTCATTTTAACCAGTCCAAACTGGTCGTTATATTCGTATTGTGTGTTTTCACGCTCTACCATATTAATTTCACCATAACGAAGCGACACACGTTTAAGGCTTGTTAACCACGGTTCGCTTAAATACAGTGTCAAAAGCTGTTGATAATTTCGGTTTAACCATACGTTTTGTTGTTGTTTTTCTGTTATCGCCGAATGTTTGATATTGAGTATACTTTCGCGATTAATGGCTTGGTTATTCATATCGACTAACGGTTTACCTGCTTCATCTTTTTGAGTGAAATAACAACTGTCTTCAGTTTCGTTATAAAACAAGAATAAATTAATGCTCGGCTCACTTTTTCTAAAAGGGGTTAACACTTGTGGTAAAGCCGTTAAGTACCATGTTTCAGTTAAGTAACCTTGCATAGTGTTGGCACCAGATTCAGAAAAATTTGTCAATTGTGCTGCCGTTACTTTGTGTTCAATAAATGCTAATAACTGCTTATCTGTTTGGGTAGGTACTTTAATTCTAGGAATGGCATTTAGACTTTTGCTAATCCGTGATTCATTCACTAATTTATTAATATCATGATTATGTAATGTTTTATCCCAGCCATCTTCGTAACCAGGTCTAATAAAATACTTTTCACCTTGTTTGTCATCACCTTTAAAAGCTTTGAGGTTATATTGCATGATTCCAATATTAGCGAGTTCAATAGCTTCGGCTCTATGCCTGCGTACGCGTCCTGCCAATTGCACAATTGATCGGTAAGAAGACGGTTCAATAATCGCCCAGTCAAAATCATGATCACGCCCTACTTCTTCTACCGGTGTGGCAACTAAAATAAAAATGACATTTTTTACTGCGTTACTCTTTTTGCTGCATAAGTCTAAATGCTGTCGAATAATTGAATTTGAAAAGGCTTGTTGTGACTCTCCTGCTTTTTCCTTTCTTTTTAATACGGCATCAAGATGCTTTTCTTGTTCGTGACGTAAGAGTAATACTTGTTGACTGTGATAAGCCATCACCTTTACTTGGGTATCAACTGGATAATCTGCTTGTAATAAATATTTAGTCAATTCAACACAAGGAGAAATATTTGCGACACGTACCACGCCAAATGACACATTTATACCTGTGTTAGCGTCAGTACTATGATGTTGTTGATGCTTAGCTAAAGTGGCTAGCTTTACTGTTGAAAAATAATGAAATTGTTTACTTTTTTCGACGTCATATTCTTTGGTTAAGACTTCCTCTAATATTAGCGGGCAAGGTACTATGTTAGCTTTACACTTCGCGATTTGTTTATTCAAGCTATTAACACGTTTATCAATAAAATTACTGTGATTAGCTTGATATTGTTCAAGCGCACTATCGCTTTGTCCTACATTCACGCTATGGGTATGTGTGGTAAATTCATCTATCCATGCACACCCTATTTCAGCTTTGGCTTCATCTCGGCTATTAGTGAAAATTTGCCAGCCTTTTTTGTAAGCATTGAAATAACCTAACGCTAAATCAGGTGGAATAGTTGCTGATGAAATCATCACTTTTCTACCTAACATGCCTGCTAAATGAATAAGACGACCAATAGCAATAAGATCATCACCGGTAAAATCATCTATTTCATCAATAACTAAGTCTGATGACATTAAACGCAAACTTGGCAATATATAACGCCCACCTCGTTTGGTTTCAGTTGCTGCCATCATGTGATCGATAGTACACGCGAGTACAGGAGCATATAGAAATTGTTTATCTTTAGTACAGGTTAATACTGTGCTTAATCCTTCTTCGGGGATTTCACAATCATAATCAATAAACTCATCTAGTAAGGCTTCTCTAGATTCAGAACCTAACACTTCATCTGATATTTCATCTTGTTTAATTTCGCGCTTGTTATGTAATTCAGCAACAGCTCTTGAGCCAATTAATACCGCTAAATCAGATTTAGTTAACCCTATTCTATCGCGGTATTCATCGCCTGTTTGTAAGGTTAATGTGCGCAAACCAAGAGCTAAAATATAACGTAAGCTTTTACCGTCAACCGACAAAGCACGCATTACTTTGGCGTTAGCAAAGGTTTTACCACAGCCAGTACTTGCCATGTTTACCGCGAAAAATCCTGATACTTTTTTATCTTGCTGTGTTTTCCATTCATTAATTTTTGTAACGGCTTTATCTTGCCATTTATATTGAGGATCGGTACTTACTTTTCTTAATACTTGAATGTCAGTTGCTGCTGGCGGCTCTTGTTCAAATGCTGGTAATAAATGAGCTGTGTTTAATGCATTTTTTGCCACACCTACTAAATGCTCGTCGAGCTTTTGTTTTAGCTCACTTGTATCTCTATCGGTATTAGCAAATAGCCCTGTGTTATCTTGCCAATTTTTAGCGGCACCTTGTGATGAATAAAAATGATCGCCTAGCATTAAACACAAACGCGCATGATGGAGCACCAATCGATAACTACCATCTTGTATTGCAGACTCAAGTAAAGGTAGATTATTTTTTAGACTTGTTGCCCAACGTTTTATTTGCCTACACCACTCTTTAGATTCTGATAACAGACCATTGGGGAACGCAAAACATTGTTTAACGCGTTCATTATATTCGGCTTCGTCTTGTTTGTTTTCATAACCCCACTCTTGGGTAATAAGCTTGAGGATTGAAGATAAGTCAGGCGATTTTTCATCTCGCCAGTCTCCTTTTGTATAAGGTAAGCGATGATGTGAAACAATTAACCATGCGAGCAATTTTGCGGCATTAGGTAACTCACTAAGTGGCTTTAAGTTTTCTTTTTTAACTGCTTTTTTTAATTGGCTCTCATTAGCGCCAGCTGTAATCAGTTCATTTAGCCAAGCTTCATCAGCTTTATTACTTACTAAAGCATTGAGTAATAAAACAGAAATCCATTCGTGCCGTAATGGATCTCCCTTAAATTTATTTTTACTGTTAGGTTTCAATTTTTCTTGGAATAGTTGTGATGCTTTGCCCCAGTCATGTAGCAATGCAGAAAGACCTGCTAGTGATTTAATTAAGGGCAAATACTTCCAGTCATTTTCTATTTCGCTATTTAATAAGTTTTTCTTAGTACTATTAACCGACACTATCCCTTCGCAATTAAATTTACTTTTATTTCCCACTACCCATATAAATTGACTACGGCTACGCGAACGTATCCAATGGCAGCTTACTGCGGTACTTTTACTTGCTGTTTGTCGCAGCATTTTTTTAACTGTGAGCAAGCCATCTTCGGTGATCAGGGTTTGCCACGTATTATCGCCAATTCTGTTGGCAAAGGCGTCGAGTACACGTCGTGTTTTTTTTAGCGCATTTTTTTCACACTGCGATACAAACGTGACCATCATAAATTGTGTTCCTCTATATGGTTTTGTGGGTAATTTTGCAGTGCAATTGTTTTGGCTGTATCAAACATAAAGTCGAGGGATTTATGATCTGTAAAGGCTTGCAATACTTGCTGGCGAAACTCTTGCTCTGTGGCATTTTCTTTGGCACATATAAATGCCCAAGGAAGTACGACTGCATCTTTTATTAAATCGGCTACATCAAACACTAAGGCACCACGTCTGGTTTTTCCATGCATTACGGCAAAACCATGAGGAATGCCTAACACCCACAAACAACTTGCAGCTAATCCATAGGCAAGGTAGTTACCGTGATTTAAAAAGTCGTTGGCTTTATCAGTGCTTTGGTGCTGGCGTTTAAATGCTGCTGCGTTGGTATTATTTGCAGCGTATTTATAAAGTACTTTGGTTAATTGTGCTTCGGTAAGTAGTAATTCTGATTGCTTAGTTGCTGCACTAGTACGCGTTTTAAACGTACTCAATGCTTTTTGCATTTGCTCACTATTAAAGTCAAATCCTTCACTTTTTAAATCGCGGTCTTTATTCCATACTTTTTGTAAATAGCTAATACGGGCTTGCTGCATTGTTTTTGCAGCGAGTAAACGTTTTTCGTCTTCAAACCAGAATTGTAGCCAACCATGTAAGTATTCAGTTGGTCTATATTCGCTTTGAGGTGTAAACCATTCAACCTCACAGGCCATATATAAAGGGGTACCTCCTCCACCAGCAAAACCAACAAGCACACCTGCTTGTGACAACATTCGCATTGCAGCTTGCGTTATTGATGTACCATTTCCCAGTAATAATACGGTGGTATTAGCAATAGGTACGTTAAAGTATTGGTTTTCGCTTTTAGCTTCAGTAAGGTATAAAACACGCCCGTCTTTTTGCATAACACGGCAGTATTCTAAGTAATACATATTGGCGCGTTTTGAGTGTAAAATTGTTTTTAAGTCACTTGGGCTAAAATCGTCCATTACTTTCATCCTTTATTATCATTCCTTTTAAATTACGGGCTGTTTAGCTTATGAGCAACACTGTATATTTATCACCTGTCGTAATTTCAGGCATGTTTTTAATCTATTACTTACTTTGCTTGTTAAATATTACGGCATATAAGGCTGTAGACTCGCTAAACAATCGGGGCTGAGTATAATCTGTTGAGCTTCGGGGTTTGTTTGGTAACTGTCTACACGTAGTTGTTTTAAAAGATAAAGTAATAAAGCCGCACGTATGCTTATGTTGCGTTTGTAATTGCCATTTGAATCTTGGTTCATTTGATGATCGAGGGCTATTATTCTTGCTTTATTAGGGGTTAATCGAGGGTCGGGTTCTATGCTGACTGTAATTTGAGTTTGCCATAATGTGTCGTGTTGTTGGTCATATTTTGCTGGTCCTTCTACTTCACATTCACCATTAAAACGAGTAAGAACAAAGTCTCTAAAGTCTCTATTTTTTTCACAATAGGCGCGTACATGCCAACGGGTACCGTCAAAAACCAAATTATGTGGACTCATGATACGTGATTCAAACTCAGGGCTTGATACAGATGCATAACCTACATCTATCCGTTGCTTATGCTTTAGTGCATATAGTATACCACTCACTCTTTTTGGGTTTACTGGTATTAGCGGGGATTGCATAGCAGTAAAGTGGTTATAATATTCACTTTGAATACCTTGTTGGGTAATATTTAAATATGTACCAAGATCTTGCGCACCATACTTTGGCATAAAGTATTTTGTAGCTTGATATCCTTTTTTTGAGTTGTTGTAAGCCAAAAAGTCAGGATACAGTTTTAGGTAATCTTGTATGTATTTAGATGCACTTGAACGGCTTATATTAAAATGGTGTTGTATGTGCTTTGTAGTTAAGCGATTTTCCCAAAATACAATAAGTTCTATAAAATGAAAACGCTTTACAAGATCGTAATTTAAATGTGTTATGGCGCTGCTCCTTAGCTGTTTTATTCTTTTTCACAAAATACCAAACTTGATAAAAATAACAATAAAAATTTACCAAAGCTGTGTTGCTGATAGTTTATATACTCAAGCACTGCGTGTACTCCTTTTTTAGCTACGCAAGGTTGGTATTCATTACAATTAATAATTTGTAATATTACGCCCTCCAGTCAAAACAAGATATTAGTCGGTAAAGAATGTTACACGCTGGAATTTATAATAGTGGCTGTACTACTATTCAAGTAATTTTAAGAAAACACTTATTGATAAGACTCTCTCTGAAAAGCAGATGACATTGTGGGCTATATCTATTTAAAAATAAAAAAAGCAAGCCTGGTGGCTTGCTTTTGATCGTCTCTAAAGACAACACACTTTATAATCTAAATTTAATAACTACTTTTAAAATCTATAACTAGCACCAAACGTTATACGGCGGTCTGTAAGACCTTGGAAACAAAGTAAAGCGCCTTCATTTACACAAGATTGACTCACCTCCGATTCAGTTAAGTTAACTGCTTCGATACCGATGTTTAGTTGATCATTTACGTCGTAACTTATGCTGGCATTAAGTTGGCCTCTGTCTTCTTGAACAACAGGGAAACCCCAAGGAAAGCTTGATGTACTACCAAAATCAGTTGAACGATACCCTTCACGCCACGTGTAGCGAGCGCGTGCAGACAAACCGTATTTTTCATAGTAGAAAGTAACGTTGTATGCATTTTCAGACAGATCAATTAATGATTGTTTAGCACTTATATCTGCGTCTGCATTTCCGGTTGTTAATGCAAAAACAGCGTTAGCACGGCTTGTTGCAGTGTCAAACGATTCACCACCAGAAAACTCTTGGTAAGTATAGTTTGCAACGATACCAAAGCCTGATGCCCAACCTAGCTCTTTTTCAAAGCTTGATAAGTCATACTGAGCAGCAAGCTCTATGCCTTGTTGTGTTGTTTCACCAGAATCATTGATAGTTGTTCGTGTTGGAACGCACAACCCTACTCCGGCATTTGGACCAAATACATTTATATCTGCAATTGGGTTAAATATGCCGCCGCCTTCACACTGAGGGCCATCTGTGTCGCGAAATCCTGTACTTGGATCTTCAAACGGGTCAACTTGCTGAGTTACGTGTAAATCGCTACGGGTTTTATGAAAATACCCTACACTCAATAAAGCAGCTGGGGCAAAATACCAATCTGCAGAAATATCGAAAGACGTTACTTCTTCAGGCACTAATCCCGAATTACCGATTGAGACTGCGCTATTAGGGCTCGTACCAAACGTAACAGATGTTGATAGGTCATCAAAATCAGGGCGTCTGATATCTTTTGACCAACCCAGACGAACAATAACATCTTCTGTTACGTTCGCTGATAAATTGAATCTTGGTAATAAGAAGTCGTAATCACCTTTAGAGGTTATTTGAGTAACCAATTCATTACCGCTGCCATCTTGAGTAACTGAATTACCAAGCGATGTTACTTCTGTTTCTAAATAACGAAGACCAAAATTACCTCGGAATATACCGTACTCAAAGTTAGCTTGAGCGTATAAGGCATGAGTTTCTTCTTCAATATCAAAAAAGGCATTTACTTGAGACGTTGGCGAGCTTATTGGGCCACGATCAGAGCCTGTTATTGCATTATTGGCTTCAATTGCTTGGTTAAGCGCTGCTAAAACACCTTCTGGATCAGAAGAAGCAAGCTCTGGATTTATAAGTAAAAAATCACGAATGTAAAGCGCTCGTCCATCGGCATCATTAAAGTTATCAGGACCCGCTGTGAGTAATTGAGCAAATAAATCACCGGTTGGACTATCGGCTAGACTTCTTAAACCAACGTTAGAGCGAACTTGATCCGACACACTACTCGCTTTGCTATAGCGGTAACCAAAGTCGACTGACGTTATTACGTCATCTAAGTAGTAGGTAAAGTCTGTACGAAATGCATCCTCTTTATTTTCTGATTCGTCTTGTCCTTGGTTTACATCACGTAAAACAACATTTGCAGGGTCGAGTAATTGAGCCATTGTAGGTGCATTTGCTTCACCCGTTGCAATACCGAATGTAAGTGCATCGCCTGTTAAGTCATACTCAAATGGGGTGCCGTTTTCGTTTGATGAATTAGTTGCAACATTTGGGTTTATAAAATTAAGCGTTGTATTAAAGCTTGGTGTAGAAGAATCTGCACGTGACGTTGATGCTTCAACACTTGCAAATAATCTATCGCCCTGCCATTCACCGCCAATTCTAAATATTTTACTTTCGGTAATACGTGAATTTGTATCACTAGAAAAACGCAAGTTAGGATCGCCATCCCCGTCTTCTACAGGAATAACACCGCGCACTGCTGCTTGTATGCTCCCTAAATTTTGACCATCGAGCGAACCAAAGTTAACGGTTTCAAATTCACTTGGTATTGATACATTTCTTAGGTCACTTACACCTGAAGCTTGTACTCTTGAGCTTTCTTGGCGACGCTCTTGATCGTTGACAACAGCATCAAAAAAGAATTTCATATTATCATTTGGTGCATATTCAAATGTACCCGCGAAATTTTTTGTTTCGTATTCGTAGTTATCGTAATCTTGAATTAAAAATTGAATAGGTAAGAAGTCAAACGATTGTGCACTTGCCGCCCCACTATCAGCTGCTACTGAGTTATCTCTGTCAACACGAGGGCGAAATGCGGTTACGTCTTGCTCACTGTAACTGCCGCTAAATACAACACCAAATTTACCACCAGAATCGAGCTCCCAGTTATCACCCCAAGCACCAGATACTCTAGGAGTAACACTATCTGTTGATAAGCTACTATCTTCACCTTGGACTCGAATTGAGCCAAGCGTTTCATTTAATTGTAACGGGCGAATTGTTTTAAGGTTTATTGTTGCGCCCACAGAGCCTTCAATTGTTTTTGCCTCTGGTGATTTAATTACTTCTACGCCAGAGATAATTGCAGCTGATACATCTTCAAAACTAATGCCACTTCGTCCAGATCCTGAACCAACTGTTGATACGCCGTTCACTTCTGTACGATTAGCATTGGTGCCACGAATTTGAACCCCCGTACCGACCCCTGCTTCACGGGTAATTTGGATCCCCGTTACATTTTCTAACACTTCGGCTAGATTTTGATCGGGCAGTTTACCAATATCTACAGCTTCAATTATTTCAACGAGACTGTCTGCTGAGCGTTTTTGTGCAAGCGCATTTGTTAGCGATTGTCGAATACCTGATACCTCTATAACCTCAACATCGTCTGCAGCTTTTTTTGGCGCTTCCTGTGCCTGTGTGGACAAAGACATACCAAGTGCTGTTGCCGATATAACTGCCAATGTGATTTTAGATAACTTGTGACTCATAGTTTTTTTCCTGTGTGTGTGAAATGCTATGCTACTTGTTACTTTTCATACAAAATTGAATTAGTGCATTACAAAATGTTAACTTGATATTTACACCCAAAACCGAAAAGGTCAACCACGATGTAAGTCAAAAACCATAAAATAATTCAAATTTATTATTACCAAAAATAAAAATTTCATGCTTATCAATTACAACAATGTAGTACAAAAATACAACTAACTGTAATTTAAATAGTTTTTAAATCATTTGCGCAGCACTATAGTAGTAGTTAAATAGTGTTTTTAAGTTAATTATTCCGTTATATTATTTAGCTATAAAATGAATACTTTTAAGTATAAAAGTAAAAAAGCCCTTAAATTGGTTAACCAATTAAAAGTATATTAGACTTTTGGCTAGAATAAAAAAGGTACAATAATAAAAC
>NZ_BADT01000125.1 GCF_000239855.1 Pseudoalteromonas sp. BSi20652
AAGAAGTTAGTAAAAGTTGATCTGAGTGTTAATAAAGATCTGATCTTAACCAAGTATATAGGTGATCTGCTTTATTTTATATTATTCATATTTATCATTAGGTTATAAGCTAATTATCTCCCCTTAACCTTTACTACCTTATATATTTAACCACCTTTAAACTTCTTTATTTATACTAAGCAATATTAAAAGTGTAAAAATATTTATTGATGTCTTCTTTTTAAAACACATGTCGTCTTAAATAGTTGTTTACAGGTAATTGAATGGACATTATACTTACTGCCTAACTTTGAGGAAGGAACGTATGTCTATCAATAATAACGCGCTAAATACTTACCGGCTTTTGAAAGCTACTGCCGAAGTCGCTGAGAAATCATTAGAAGGACGTATTCAACACTACCGCGCTCATCTTAAATCAGAAGAAAAAGAATTAAGAACATACACCCAAAAAGCAGCTGCAGATTTATTAGGTTGTAATAATCGTACCTTAAAAAGACGCCATGATAATGGTGATTTTGATGATTTAAACATAAAACGTGGTGCTAATGGTCATTATGCTTACACTTTGGTAAACATTTTTGCGATGGCTGATATTATGGACATCAAGCCAGATCACCGTACTAACGATGATAAACTACAAGTTATAGTTATAAACTCCCTCAAAGGAGGTTGTGGCAAAACAACCAGTATGGTTAATATTGCAGCAGCCCTTGCTACAACAAACATTAAGCGCTATCGGATTGGTATTATCGATTTAGACCCACAAGGTTCATCATCAAGCTTTTTTCCATCAAGTGAACACGATCCAATTACAGTTGGTGATTTAATGCGTGATTGTATAGATTTAGACGAGGGTGAAACTTGGCCTGAATTTGTATCAAATTCTTTTTTACCGACACATATCCCAAATATTCGTGTTTTACCTTCTGGCATGGACGATTTCTATTTTGAACACGAAACTGCCACTTTACTTAAAGACACCTCTAACTATGAGCAAACTCGCCACTATCATAAATTGCTAGAAAAAGTGATTGAACCTGTAAAAGATCAATTTGACATTTTACTGATAGATACAGCGCCAACACTTAACTTTATGTTTTATAATGCTTTAATGGCTTCTACAGCAATGCTTATTCCTGTCCATCCTGAAGCTGTCGACTTTGACGCTAACAATAAGTATTTGAAACGTTTAGGCGAAATTTACCATACAGTTGCAGCACTTGGTCATGAAGGTTGGGACTTTATGCAGTTTTTAGTCACCAACTATGTAAAAGGTAATCATTCACAACGCGATATTGTTAAAGATGTACGCAGTGCATTTGGACGCCAGGTTATGAGTTATCCAATTAACCATAGCTCGGCAATTACCGCCAGTTCATCTTCTTTCAATACGATATTTGATCAAAAAGCATCTGATAGCTTAGCGAGTCGAGAATCGCTTATGCGCGCACAAGAGAATATAAAAGACGTAGTCGATGAGCTCGAAATGTTAATCAGATCTAACTGGAAATCTACTCAATCAAAAATAAACACGCCTAAGTAAGGATGTTAAATAAAAATGGCTAAAAAACGTAAAAACGACACCCGCTTAGATCCTTTTGCAACTGCCGTAGGCAGCAGTAGTCTTGATGCATTACTAGAACAAGCTAATGCTGGTGATGTAATTAGAATGCCTGCTCCAAGTGATCCTACACGCCAAATTACGCTAGTGTGTAAAGTAATCGCACACACTGATATTGAATCAACCACCGGTGTATATGGTAAAAATCGCCGTGTACAGGCACTTCTAAACGAAAAGTCAGTATCAGATATTCTTCCTGCAATTCGTGAGGATGGTCGTAACCAACACCCCGCTCTACTTTGGGAGCAAGGTAGTAAGAGCTTAGTTTTGGCTGGTTCTCGTCGTCGTATGGCCTGCATTTTAGGTAACGCTGATTATTTAGTGCTTAGTTCAAGTGATTTTACCGAGCAGGATGCAAAAATTTTAGCGGTATCGTCAGATCAATACATTGCTCCAAGCCTATGGGAATTGGGACAAGCTTATCAGCAGACCAAAAATGATCTGATTCAACAAGGTAAAAAAGGTTCTTACCGAGAAATAGCTTTAGTTGAAGGCGTCTCGCATACTGCCATTGCTGATGCAATTAAAGCCTATGAGCAAATTCCAGCAAATGTTATTGCACTTTATCCAACTGCTAATCATGTTGGAAGAGAAGTTGCTAAAAAGCTTGTTATTGCAAAGGAGCGTGATCCTAAGAGCTTTAATCAGTTAGTTGAAGAGCTAGTTAGCAATAATGATGTAAACGCGATTACAAGCGATGACAAGCGTGCAATCGCAATAACAAAATATTTAACATTTGAACCACAAACTGCTGTTAAGCGTGAAGCTGTTTTAAACAATGAGTTTGTTTCGTTACAACGAAATCTCAAAAGTGGTGATGTTTCTATAAAAATAAATAATAAAGTCATGACTGACAAGCGCTTAGAGCAGCTTACAAAGCTATTAAGTGCTTTTAATTAGTTAGTAATATAGTGATCTGTTAGGTTTTTTAAGTTAGTTAAATAATGATCTAGCAAACTATCAAGTTAGTAAAATTTTGATCTAAATAGACTGTGTAATAGCTTTTTGGATTATTTGCAGTGCTAAGATCAATTTTTTACTAACTTGTTTTCTTTTTTTTGTTTTTTTACCACTTTTTTAGAAATTGTTAGTAAAAGTCTGATCCATAAATCCTCTTTGTAGTTAAAAAAGTTGTTTGTATTTTGTGGTCTACTTGTGTGCCATAGCTTATTTTGTAAAATATATGCTCAGATCTAGTTATAAACCGATTTTTTACTAACCTATCAACTCCAACCAGTGTATGTCACAGTAATATTGCTTTAGCTCAGAGCACATAAGGCATATACTGGTAGGATTATTTTTGAAAACTAATACTTTGAGCGACATGTCTGCTAACTTATCAAAAAATGATCTACTGGCTATTTTTGAAGAAATTAAAAATGAGCAGGCTACTCAGTTTCCTCTTTCTGAACGTTTTATAAAAAAACTATTTAGGCCCAATGTACTTGCCAAAGGTAAAGAATATTACAAAAACGGTAAAATTACTTGGTTAGAACACACGCCAAATTTTTCGGTTGTCGACTCAACTGTATTAGGTGATAACGGTAATCCGTTCAATCAACGTATAGAAATTATAAAATTACCAACGGGCTATTCTGTTGACACACACTGTACGTGTAACATTAAAACTAAATGCCGACATTTAGCTGCTATTTTATTAAAACTCAAAATTGAACACTCCGGAGAATATGGAGAAGATTACTTTATTAATGATTGGTTTAGCGAGCTAAGCGCACTTAAAAGTGCTGAGCAAATAACACCGTCGCAAGTTTTATTATTTGTATTTGATATTGAAAATAACAAAGTATTTCTATCACCAAAAATAGCCAACTACGATAAAGACCAAAATTATAGCTTAGGTCGTAACCTTACCGATCAACAACTCAATAGTTTTATAACGCCTAACGATTTACTTGAAAGTGATTTTAGACTTTATAGCTGGATCCGCTCGCAAAATGCAGTCGGCAATATTGAGCTTAAAGGTCAGTGGGGTTTCAACGCCTTACAACAACTAATAGCTACAGAGCGACTTTTTTTACAACGATCGCGTACTGCAATTAAACCGCAAAGCGGACAAGCGCTTAGTTTTAAGTGGCATCAAGAAAAAGATCTAACACAACTGGGTATCAATTTAGAGCAAAGTAAAAACTGGGCACTTATTAAAACAACGCCCCCTACTTATATAGACTTAGATCATCTAAAAGTTGGGCGTATACGTACACCATTAAGTGCAGACGAAATATCGCATTTACAAACAATACCAGCTTTACATAGCTCAAACTTCGATAGAATTTATAAACAGTTGGCAGATAATTTTGGTGCGGGGGTTATACCTCATCCAACTAATTCCAAAACAATATTGCCAAAAGCAGCCAGTAACGCTGTTTTAAAAGTAACGATGGAAGAACGTGGTTTAACACTGTCGTTATTATTTAAGTATAAAAATAAAAATTATTTAGCAGGATCTGCCCCTCAAAACATAATTAATAATGCATTTGAAAATACAGTTACGAATGAGTTAGTAAATCTAGGTTTTGAGTTTTGTAAAGGGGGTTTACAAAGTGAGTTTATTTTTACTAAGCAATCTCCTATTCATTTACACTGGTTAATTTACGAGTTATTTCCCTGCTTTAAAGAACGCGGATGGAAAGTAAGTGTGAGTAAAGTTAATATTGCCAATCCTCAAAGTGAAGTAACATTAAATGTAAACAGAGCTATTGGCCATCAAATGCATTGTAAAGTGGTGCTCCATGATGCAAAAGCAGCGTTACTTTTTAATAACGATGATTTAGTTTATCAATCGTTAAACCGCCAAAGTGAGTTGTTTCACTATTATCCAGTAGGTCGTCAATTTGGTGTTATAAACAAATCGGCTATAAATTTACTGAATGAATTTAAGCAACGTTTTGAATTTGTAAAAACAAGAGATGAATTTAATATTCCGCTTTCGTACTTACCTGAATTAGTAAAACATACAGCAATTAATGTAGAACTGCATGACGATTCATTAGAAAGCTATCTAAAAGAATTAAATAATTCAGATAGTACAATGCCATCTGTATCGTTGCATGGCTTGAATGACTCTGTTGTATTGCGCGAGTATCAACAGCAGGGGGTAGATTGGTTAAGCTTTTTAAAACGCCACAAGCTAGGTGGTATTTTAGCTGACGACATGGGATTAGGTAAAACACTGCAAGTTATCGCATTTTTGACTAGCACTTACAACCGACCGCAAGCAGGGCCTACTCTAATCGTATGCCCTACAAGCTTAGTTAGTAACTGGGAAAATGAGATAGCTAAATTTGCCAAAGGTTTAAAAGTAACGACTATTTTTGGATCGAATCGTAACGAACCACTGCAACACTTAGCGCAATCGCAATGTATCTTAACCACCTATCCATTATTAAAACGTGATATTGCTTATTACTCACCGCTGTATTTCGAAAATATAATACTAGATGAAGCGCAATATATAAAAAACGATACAGCACAAGTATCGCGCCTAGTTAAACGTCTTAATGCTGACTTTAAATTATGTTTAAGTGGTACGCCAATCGAAAATAATTTATTTGAGCTTAAATCGTTACTTGATTTTGCTATGTCATCGCTACTTGGCTCTCAAGCGCATTTTAAACAGCATTTTCAAACTCCAATTGAACGTGATGCCGATATGGAACGTGCTGAACAATTAAAAGCGTTAATAATGCCGTTTATTTTGCGCCGAACTAAAGCGCAAGTAGCGCAAGAACTTCCAGAAAAAACAGAGCTAACTAAAGAGTTTGAGTTTGAACCTAAACAAAAAGAAATGTACGAAGGGATAACTCGCTCTCTAGAAGAAAAATTAACTGACTTATTTGCCGAACAAGGCGTGCAAAAAAAGTAAACTTGCCTTTCTCGAAGCTCTTTTAAAACTAAGACAGATTTGTTGTCATCCAAAATTAATTGAACCGGATACGCAAGCTGGATCTGCGAAGCTTGAATGGCTAACAACACACTTACCGCTTATGTTAAGCCTTGGCCGTAAAGTTATTATATTTAGTCAGTTTACATCGGCGCTTGATTTAATCGCTCAACGTCTTGCTGAAATAAATATAGATTTTAGTCTGCTTACAGGGCAAACACGTCATCGCGATAAAGTAATTGACGAATTTACTAGCGGTAACACGTCAGTATTTTTAATTAGCTTAAAGGCTGGCGGTACTGGTCTAAATCTAACACAGGCAGACACCGTTATACATTTCGATCCGTGGTGGAATCCCGCTGTAGAAAAACAAGCTACAGACAGGGCTTATCGTATTGGACAAACAAATCCAGTATTTGTATATAAGTTAATAATGAGTAATTCAATAGAGCAAAAAGTGTTTAAAATGCAAGAAGATAAGCAAGCACTCGTTGATGCTTTATTTACGGATAAATCAATGAGCTTTACAAAATTTGATGAACAGCAAATGCTTTCGCTTATTAAAAATTAAATCAGTTAATAAAGTTGTTATTTTTTTGAACTTAATCAAAAAAAGGACGTCTACTATTATGCTTGTTGATTAATTGCAGTT
>NZ_BADT01000124.1 GCF_000239855.1 Pseudoalteromonas sp. BSi20652
GTTTGGTTTATATGATTTACCCGCTGTTGCGTTGGCGTTATAAATCTCTGGTCTGTAGTATTTTTTGAAACGTTTCCATCGTACTAATGGTGCTTATAAGCTCAAGATTGCTGTAATCATTAAGTAAATCACCAAAGAAAAACAATGCCAAAGGCGCTGCACTATTTGGCGGCATAAAGTAACGTACCTGCAAGCCCATTTTTTTGAAGTATTGCTCAGTTAAAGAAGATTCATTTGGCTCGTATTCAACGCCTAGTACCGGGTGTTGGTTTTCGGTGCGGTTGTAGGTTTTGTTATCTGACACACTTAGGCATATAACCGGTGGTTTTTTAAAGTTTTGTTTATATGTATCCGAATTTACAAATGACTGAAATAGCTTGCCATGTAAAACCCCAAAGTCATCAGGAATACTAAATTGAGGCTTGCCTTTATTATGCTCTTGTAGGAGTACGCTAAAGTCGTAGTCGCGTACATACGATGAAAAGTTGTTTCCTACAATGCCTTCAATGCGCTTATTAGTTTTATGGTCAACAATATTTGTTTTTAATATTTCGATTGATGGGAAGCTTTCGCCTCCATCTTCAATATCTATCTCAACAGAGACAATTTCAAGCTCAACAGCATAACGCTCACCTTTGGTGTTATCCCAGTGGGCTAGGGCATTAAAACGGTTGTTAATCATGTTTAAGGCGTTACGCAAGTTTGCTTTGCGGTATTCACCTCTGGCTAAATTAGCAAAGTTGGTTGTGATACGCGTATTAGTTGATGGATGATAATTTTCGTCGAGTGAAATGCTCTTTATATTAAATGTAAAATCTTTTTTCATCGTATTTATATCCAATTTTATAATTTAAACCTGATTGATGCTCTGCGCTTTATTAGCCTTGCAACTTACTTTGCTGGTTTGTTGTTAAGCAGCTTTAAGTTGTTAGTAATGGTGTTTAGCGCTAAAGGATGAGTAATTTATACGTTGATTGGTATATGAAGAAAAACGGTTTAATTTCACATAAAACATGAGTCATATTCATTAATCATTATTGTTAGATTCGATTACGTAGTAATTGACTAGAAAAAGGCATAAATCGATAAAAATAAAGGATGGATGTTTAGCCGTTTAGACTTCCTTTATTTCGGTGTGCACTTTAATCATGTTGAACATGAGGAATATTCAAAGGGGTTTTTTAAAGCTATAACAGTATATTGGCCAATTTTTTAGTATGTTGCGTAGTTGTTTGTACTAAGAGTCATCACTGGGTGAGTTTTAATTAGCTATAAAGGCAGATAGTGTAACCTAAAATGATAAACCTGCTTTTTAGAGTACGCGTATAAATGCTTGTAAATTAATAAAAGCGCTATAAATCATATTAATAGCAATGGTAGTACGTTAAGTAAGTTATACTCATTTTTCATCACCTCACCTATTGAGTATTCGTGGATATCAAAGGCACTTGTATTGCATCAACTACTGATGAGCATGGCCCTGTTTATGTATATCAAACAAAAAAGAATCTAATTCTCAGCTTTGACGGAAAAATTTATCAAAGCTGTATTAAATTAAATAATATTAACGGGTTAAGCTTAGCTTATACGCAAGCTATGATGGCTGCGCTTTTTTTTATTCCGCACTTAAAAACCGCGATGATAATGGGACTTGGGGCGGGCTCTATTGCAAAAAGTCTTTATCATGCGTTTCCTGCACTGACTATACATACCGTTGAATACCGTAAAGCCGTTGCTGATATGGCTATAAAATATTTTGAACTCCCTGTGTCAGAACGTTTGTTTATTCATATTGGTGATGCGGCAAACTACATGAAAAAAACGCAGATAAAAACGGATGTTATTTTTTCTGATTTATATAGCTCAGATGGGATGGAATCAGATCAGGTGCAATCATCCTACTTACGTGATTGTAAAAATGCGCTCACTTTTGATGGTGTTTTAGTACTTAATATTTGCCATACCAAAGTTGGGCAGAGGGAAGCGTTTGATCAACTACTTGAGAAAGAATTTGTAGGAAAAATTATTAGTTTTATTATTGAAGGTGGCAATAAAATAGTTTTTGCTTTTAACAATAAAATGCCAGTACTTAGTGAGGATGAATTACTTGCTAAAGCGCATGCGTTGCAAAAATTAATAAACGTACCAATGAAGCGCTATGCCGAGCTTTTATTTAATTAAAAACGGTTAGTTTGATGTTCTGTTAAATGACGCGTATAAATCCATCCGTCTATCTGTTGTTCATTTAAACTTGGTTAAACTAATCATACTCTGAATAAAAATAATAAAGTACGTACCCGTACGGAAACACTCATACATGGATTACTGTAAAAATATAATCGCTAAATTTATAAGCGCGATGCAAAAGCGACCTGGATTGTTGGCTGTGTTAGCGTTTTTGTCGGGCGTTGCTAGCTTTGCACTTGTAGATAGAAAAGAGTCTTTTTCGCAAGTTATTGCGATATTTTTACTGATTAGTTGGTTGTGGCTAATTATTGATAATTGGTTACGGGACAAAGTAGAAGAAAAGTTTGGTGTGGCTGTATCTCCTAATGTAATGCGTTTTGCACTGCAAATGGTGCAACAAGAAAGCCTATTTTTTGCTTTGCCGTTTTTTTTAGCGGTTACGCAGTGGGATCATCCTCAAGCAATTTTTACCTCCCTTATTGTTTTGTGTGCGGTTATATCGGTTATCGATCCCTTTTATTACAAAAAACTTGCTAAAAACCGCACGCTATTTAGTGTATTTCATAACTTTGCTTTATTCGTTGTTTTGCTTGTTACCTTACCTATTTTATTAAACCTTACAACAAGCCAAAGTTTAGCCGCCGCCCTTGTAACGGCTGTAGTGGTTACTCTACCGAGTTTAAACAATTTAATGCCTAATGCACCCTGGTGGCGTTTTCCTATTCTTGTATTGATTTTATGTGCTTTAAGCACTGCTGTGTGGCAATTAAGAAGCTATGTGCCTCCTGCAGCGCTGCGATTAACCGATATTACGTTAGCTCATGAAGTTGATTTACAGCATAAAAAGCCAGTAGGGAGTATCAAACAGTTAGACTCTTATACACTGCACCATCAAGGTTTATATAGTTGGACTGCTGTTAAAGCACCAAGAGGCTTAAATGAAAAAATATTTCATGTGTGGCTTCATAATAAAAAAGAAGTTGATCGGATCACATTAAATATAAACGGCGGGAGAGAGCTAGGGTACAGAGCATGGACCCACAAGGTAAATTTCCCTAGTGACTCTGTTGGTAAGTGGCAAGTAAAAGTAGTTACCGAATCAGGCCAGTTAATAGGTTTAACTAAATTTACTGTTACACCTTAATTAACTTAGCTGGCTGTATTTTAAACACATAGCTGATATAGTTTTTGTATTCCAAACTAATGGACATAGTTAATGAGTATTGCATTTGAGATTTTTATTTGGCTAATAGTTGATACTGGCTTGAGCTTTTTATTTTACTCGACCGGTTGGCTATTATTAAAAGTGGTTACGTTTGGGTTGTATAAAAGCGAGTTTAAGGATTTTGCATCTTATAAAGCGAGTAAAGCTAGAAGAGTCGACTTAATCTTCTTACTCGGTTTTTGTTTTTATGTTGCATTGATTGTCCTTATGGCTTATTTAAGTCACTAAACTGGCTAACAAATTAGGTTAATAATTTTAAGAATAATAAGCAGCTTAATGAGTTATTGCTGCTTATAGTTTTCCCCGTTACCGCACTTTTTTACACTTCCTACTTTTCCTGTTTTTGCAATAGGGAACACCTCACCGTGAGTACTATAACTCTTATTTGAACTATTAAATTAAGTACCTGCTAGAGCATTGCTCGGTGCGTACATGGCTTTGGTTTGCTGGTTAAAATTCGAGCTAATTGCAACTTGTAGTTTATGGGTAATACTTAGTAAATACTTCAAATCTAATAAATAAAACAATATATATGCATCTATTTATTGCCCTAACACGTTTTATAACAATACTATGCGCCACTTTTTACCATTTATGATGGTTTTGGACTTAATAAATGACTCACTATTTAAAATATGTATTTGTTATTACGACTCTAGCGGGAGTAAATACAGCTTACGCACAAGCAGTAGCACAAGAGCACTATCAAGAGCTTGAAGTGGGTGTAGGCGGAAATATTAAGCATACCCATACTGACGTAAATTATAAAAATAAAGAGTTTGATTTACATATTCACCCATTATGGGAGAGCCAATATGTAACCGAAGGTCGAGATAACCTTGCTGGTAATGGTATTGCATCAATTGCTACTGAGTTTAACTATAAAAACTTTGCGGTGATCCCTTGGGCGGCCAAAGGTCTTAGTAGTGATTATTCAGAGCTTAATTTAAATGCCATTTATACCGCTCACTTATCTGAGCGAGTAGAGATGTATGTAGGCTATAACTATATTAAAGCTCGCGAAGATGGCATTGATGCTCACGATAATGAGCTAAGCCTCGACGTTGCGTATTTTTATGCGGACGATATTCAGTTGTTAAGTAGTGTATATCATTCATTTGATGCCAGCGGTACATTTTTGGAGATGGCGGTAAAAAAAGATTTTTATATTAACGATTTACTATCAGTAGATATTCAATCAGGCGTGGGGTTTAACGCGGGGTATGTTAATGATGGACACAACGGAATAAACAACGTTAAGTTTACTGCAAACTTGTCGTATCAGCTTTTTAATCAGTTAGCCCTATACACATATACAAGCTATAGCATTGCCGTAAATAAAGATGAAAAGCGCTTTGCAGGTGACGAGACACTTCGAAATATATTTTGGGGTGGTGTAGGGCTAAGTTATCAATATTAGGGCGTGCTTTTTCAAGGTTGAGTCTGAAGCAGTGTGTTTTACTTTTAGGCAGTTCAGAGCCCACTGGGTAAAACCCTTGCTGCATGATTAAATAGATATTAGGAGCAAATAGTAACACACGATAAAATATATTTAACGGTGCGGTTGTTGCTAAATTTCAGTTTTAAATTTAATTATTATTATGTTTTGAATCAATAAACAATGCGTATGTGTAATACACAATAACTAAAAAATGTTAGTGTTTAGCTATCGTTTAAACACAGTTGAGAATTACATATGAAGTTTTTAGTATTTTTAGGCACAGTACGCGATAGCACTCCACCAAAACCAGCTCGCTTAGGCTTAAGGGTTTCTAGGGCTTGTATAGAATGCTTAACAGAGCATTTTGGCGATCATGAGTTTGAGCTAATTGATGCGTTGGATTTTCCTAGCGAAAACGTATTTAAACCACATTTTGCATACGCTAAAAGTAATGCACCTACAGAGCTCACTCTATTAGCTGATAAAATTAAAGCCGCAGATGGGTATATAATGATTAGCCCAGAGTACAATCACAGCATGAGTCCAGCTCTCGCTGACTTACTTAATCATTTTGGTAGCTCATTATTTTCGTATAAACCAAGTGCAATAGTAACTTACTCAGCAGGACAGTGGGGTGGCGTAAGAGCGGCCATTAGTATGCGCACGTTTTTATCTGAACTCGGCTGTTTGCCGGTATCGGCGATGATACACGTGCCAAAGGCGCAAGATGTGTTAAATGAGGATGGCAAACCTGTTACAGGAGAGAGTCAATCATCGTGGTTTAATTATTTCTCACGCACGTTTAGTCAACTAATATGGTGGGCGCAGGCTGCTAAAGAGCATACCGAGGTGGTTGACCCGCAAAGTTTACTAAAAAGCTTTAAAACAGATCCTTCTCAGCGCAATGCGCCTTAATATCCGCTAAGATCGATTTTATGAGCTGTGGTAGAGCCACTAATAAATATTATTATCAAACGCACATAGATGTGACATTACTTAAGCAACTTCGTGTTATTGAAAGTTAGTAAAAACAATGCACTGTATTTATATACAGTGCATTGTGGAAGGCTTACTTTGAACTTTAACGTTTACACTTAAATTTACTGCTATGGCGCTATTTTAGCTCTGTATTATTCAACGATTTCAAAACTCTTATTTAACCTATTGTAATCTCATTACATAAAACTAATAATTGGTTAGTTTTATAAGTTTGAGTACCTGTATTGAAAGCCAAAGAAATCCGCAATTTTTATATCAACGAAGAGCAATCTGTTTATTTGCTTTCGCACCGCGATGCTAAAAAACACCGACAGTGGCTTAATATTTGTATTAAGCAGCTAACACTGCTGGGCTACAAAAACGTTGAAATGATTGGCTCGGGTGCTTTTGGTTTTGTGTTTGCAGGTGATGACGATAACGGCTTACCTTGGGTATTTAAGTTTTCGCGTATTACACTGGCCCAAAGTGTACGTGACCGCCTAGAAGACGAAGCGTATATGCTTTCGCAAATTAATAACCCCTTAGTGCCTACCTTTTATGCGTTTGAGCGAATTAAAAAACAAGGGATTTTAATGATGGCGCGCGCCATTGGAGAGGACCTTGAAAAAGTATCGCTTAAAACAGGGCGCTTTAGTGCCGCGCAAATAATGGCGCTAGCTGTTAGGTTACGTAATGTATTAATTGATTTACGCAGCCACAAAAATGGCATTAGCCCACAACCTATAGTGCATGGCGATATAAAACCTTCAAACCTTGTTTGGGATGCAAACACTGACGCGCTTTCGTTAGTGGATTGGGGCAGCTCTGTGTATGCACAGCTCGATAGTGATGGTAATCCTGTTGCCAGTAACTTTATGGATTTAATGTCGGGCGATTTAAGTACAACTAATGCTCGTATGGGCGATGTGTACTTTATTGGTGAAGCGCAAATGTCGGGGGAGCAATCATCCCCACGATTTGACGAACAAGGTGTAGCTGCTACGTTGTATGCGTTAGCGTCGGCGCAGTCGTGTCGCTTTGGTGCGCAAGCCATCCCTGCAAGCAGCTTAGGGCTCCCAAAAGAACTGGCTAAAGTTATTGATGGCATGCTATCTAAAAGTAAGGCACAACGTGATGGTGCTGGCGATTACTTTATGCGTAACATTACAACTATGGCTAAAGCGTATTTACCTGAGCTTGATAAAAAACAAAAAAAGCAGATATCCCTTTTTGGTATGGCAACGATGAGCAGCCCGACACGGTGGTATATAGTTCACGAAAACAGTTTTTACGCCAAGCCGATCATAACCAGCAATTACTAGATATAAACGACGCGCAACTTGACCGTTATTATAAAGAGTTTTTGTTTGATACAGGCGATACCGAAAAAGCATTTTTAGCATCAATAAGCCGATTAGCTAAGTACCCTGTTGTTGGTGGGCTTAGTTTTCATTGGAAGGATGAGTCGATGTTTGTTGAATCGTCTCTAATTATGCATGACGAATCATTGGGTGATGCCTTTAGTGATGCGATTAATAACACGGTAATGCTCGCGCAAGCGATTAATCAAAAAGGGTTATTTAAGTGTTGTTTGTTTGATGCCCGTAAAACCATTCAACTAGAGCGAGATGGCACGGGTGCATTTAAGTTTGATAGCCTACCAGAGCTTGAATACGAAGTTGTAAGCATGAAGGCAAACGACATAACCCGCCCGCATTCATACTTTGAAGACGGTAAAGACCCTGATGAGCAACTACAGCTACCTAAAAAAGTTATTAAATGCGTATTTGAGCTTAACCAAATTCATCATACGGGGTGTATTATTTTTGAAGCACTGCCGGATAGAATGAAAATTCACCATTACTACCGCTTGCTTGATTCGACCAAAGAGGTTGAGTTTAAACGTTTGCTTAATAAACTTATGCAATACGCGGTAAATATTACGGACGTGGGTGTTGCGGGCTTTATGAAGTTGCCATATAAAAACACACGAGAGTTTAGTTTATGTGAGCAGCAAGAAGAGCATTACTTTCCTAAAAATCCTAAACTTGTATCTTTATAGAAAGTGCTTAAATTAAGAGTGTTGAATGAAAAGACAAAGATAAAAAAAGAGCACAAGTTTGTTTAACGTGTACTCTTTGCTACTTAATTATACGGTTAGGTTTTACTTCTTAAAACACGTTACTAAAGGGCGACGTTGGTGATAGCTCAAATTGATGAGTAAGTTTTTGCGTTTTATTAGTCGCTGTTATTTGATAATGCTGCTTGTGCTCATTGTTACTAAATAGCTTAACGTTAAAGTTAACTTTGGTTAGTTTACTAGGCAAAGAGTAGCGCCCAGTAATGGTTACTTGGTCTATATTGTCGCTTTTAAGTGTATGCGACGCTTCTGGGTTTAGCAAAAGTCCGTCAATAGTAAATTTATACTGATGATCTGCTAAATAAACGTTCTTTTTAACTTGCTTACTTATTTGTTTTTTATGAGCATTAAACTCAACTATTGATACTTTGCCATCCTTGTTTTCATCAACCCCTTTAAAAGCCGACATAGGGATTGAAAGCACAATAAACACGTTATTATCAACAAAATTCAGCGTACCGTGCTCTGCAACCATTAAATGCGCGTTTGCTAATGTTGATGTGCTCAATAAGCCCAATGTGGTCACACTTAACAGATAATTTTTCATATAAGGCATAGCTTACTCCTAATTAAACTTCGCCTTTAACGCAGCGCTGAAAAAACGGGTAAGTGTCTGTTGCGTAGTAGTGGTATATCCCATCAGGAAACTCAGGTGTTACGCCAACGCGGCCATTACATTCATCTAAATCACCAGAGCCTGCTACGTATTCCCAATCTTGTGCAAATGTACCTAGTGGGTATATATCGGTAGAAGGGCGGTTTGCGCTTACGGTTGTTATGTGTTGGTAGCTACCGGTCATTACGGTTAGGGCTGAAGTTGCATCACTTGAGTCTGAATAGCCGTAACGTGCATATATAGGAAAGCCATCTGCTGCCCAGCCTATTAGAGTCATAGTGGAGCCATTGCCACCTCGCAGTGTTACAAAGCCTTCAGGCATACCATGATAATGATATGTGCCATCGGGTTGTACGTGTGCATTGTTGTCGTCTGTTCCAAAACTAAACGTGTCTTGGCTTAGGGCTTCTATATTCCAGTTGCCGCTGTTGTCGCCTAAATCGCAATCGGTGCCTGAATCATCACAACTTCCGCCTGTACCAGCGTCTATTTTAATGCCATTAAGTACAACGCCTATCATTCCACGAGGGCCCCCAAGCATGGTTGCTTGTGTTGTTTCTACAGGCTCAAGTGTGTAGCTTTCATTTACTGATTGTTCAGAAATAGTATTTGGGTTATCGGCATTAGGGAATGTACCTACTTCGTGATCGGGTATGCCGTTAGCTGCTAAATCGCGTGTAGTTCCTGTGCATGACCAATCTGCAGCGCTGGTGGCTTGTACTGATTCTGACTCGTTATATTCGCTGTAGCTATATTCACAAAGTACACTTTGGGTTGAACTGCTGCTACCTGTGCCATTATCTGTGGTGGTTTGTGATGAGCTATCAGTTATGCCTTCTCCACCACCACATGCAACTAACGATGAAACAATTAAAGCAAGAGAAGTGAGCTTTAAAGCATTTATCCTATTTCGATTATTATTATTAAGTGCGTGTTGTTGCATTGCTGCCTACCTGATCAATTAAGTTACTCAAACAATAATCAGCAATTGTGCAAATAGTGTGTAAACAATGATGACAAATTAGCAATTATATAAATAGGCGAAGTATTAAAGCTAAGTTGAGATTTAACTTTATTGGATTGTGTTTTATTTTAAAATTTACAAAAAGTTAGACTAATACCGAAATAGCTAATATAAAAGGCTACCTAAATGGCTAAAATAAAACCTGTAGTAACGCTGCAAAGCCACGGTATTTACTCTAAGTGGGACAGCGAAAGTAAAGCATTGCCACAAATAGAGCAATTTACAACAAATGTAATAGCTGAGGTAGATGTTGAGTTTGGCTTAATCGTAAATATTAAAAAGGGTAAAGGCGAAAAGCTTCACTATTGTATATACCATCCAGATATTCCAGACAGTGACGGTGATGTAATGGACCCCTTTGAAGGCGATGTATACGTTAAAAATAGTGATTGGAACTTTTATTTAGGCGACACGCTTTGGTTGCCAATAGAGAATAAATTGGGTGATTGGCGTATGACGATTGAGCTAAATAGGAAAATCATTGCTGATAAAACTTTTAATGTGGCATTAGAGGCAGAGCGCACTGAAACAGATTTTTGGAAAAACCGAGGGTACTAATTGTTATTTATTGGCTATGTAACGCGGATATAATTGAAGTTAATGAGGAAATAGTTGAAGAGCTATTTATAAACAGCCCTTCAACCTTAAATTAGCGTGTTTAGTTACCCCAAGGGTTACTAGAATTAGAACGCTGTTTACGATCGCGAGCACGTTGCTTAGATTCTTTTTTCTCTATAATACGTTTAGCATCAACAAAACTAAGTTCACACGGTTCACCTGGTTTATGATCAGCTGGGATAACACGATCTCGTGGCGGCAATTCGTATTGCACATCATCAGGCTTAGGTAAGTTTTTAAGACGATAAAGGTAAAAGTTATCTACTTTTTCTTGTGCCCATTGTGTTTTACGTAAAAATTTAACCGCAGACTTAACATCAGGATTGTTTTTAAAGCAGTTAAGTTGTAAATAAGCGTGTAGGAGTTCCCACCCGTATTGTTCAACCAGCTCTTCAACCACTTGTTCTAATTTTACGCCTTGCAGTGGGTTATTACTGAAAAGTTCTTGGTTGCTCATAGGTGTTGCCTCATTATTAAAATACAAATTGCATTATAAGTTTTATCTATAAGTTTTGATACTCAAAATCTACACATACAATGAATTGAAAGATAAAATTTACACGTGTTTAAATAATCGGTAATATTAAAAAGCTTTATAAAATACGGCAAGATGCCAATTTATAGTATTAAAGATTAAGGAATATTACGAAATGGGACTTTTTAATAAGATCAAAACTCAAGCAAGCACTATTGGCTCAAATATTAGTGAATCTACATCAAAGCTAAGTAGTGATATTGCTACTTCAGCAAAAGAAAACGCAAAACTTTCAGCGATTCGTTCAGAAATCACTTCAATCGAAGGTCAGCTTAATATTGGTTACAAAGATATTGGTAAAAAATATGTTGAGAACCTTTTAGCTAACCAAGGTGAAAATGTTGAAGTTGCTTTACAAGAGCCTTTATCAAGAATAGAACCTCTTTTAGAGAAAAAGATTGAGCTTGAAGATGAAGCCATTAAAATTGAAAAGAAAATAAAAGATCAAATTATAATTCAAGAAAAAGCAATTTTTCAAAAAGAATACGATCAAGAAAAAGAGAAGTTAGAAAAAGCAGTAAAACTTGATGTTTTATCTAAAGAAGAAATGGAAGAAAAGTTAGCTAAAGCACGTTTAAAACTAGATAACTTTGACAACATTCGCAAGCTTAAAAAGCAAGAAGAAATGGGTTTGATTACAAAAACAGAATTAGCTGAAAAATTAGCTGCATTCGGTGCCTAAATAAACTTTTAAGCCACATATTACAATGTGGCTTATTATTATTTAATTAACTTTGACAATTAACTACAACACGACCGCGAATTTTGCCTTGCATAAGTTGCTCTGCGTTATTAATTACGTCTTCTAGTGAAATTTCAGTAGAAATTTTATCTAAGTAATCGGCGCTTACTAATTTAGCTAAACGATCCCATGCTTCAATTCTGTCGGCTTTAGGACGCATTACGCTATCAATGCCTATAAGAGATACACCACGTAATATAAATGGGGCAACTGAGGCAGGTAAATCCATGCCTTGGGCAAGTCCGCAGGCGGTTACTACGCCACCATATTTTAATGATGCACAAATATTGGCAAGTGTATGGCTACCTACTGAATCTATTGCCGCTGCAAATCGCTCTTTTTGCAAAGGCTTACCCGGGTTTGAAAACTCATTTCGGTCAATTATTTGTGAAGCGCCTAACTCTTTTAAATACTCACTTTGATCTAATCGACCCGTTGCTGCTGTTACGTTAAACCCAAGCTGGTTTAATAAATAAATAGCAAAGCTGCCTACGCCACCATTAGCACCAGTTACCAGTATTTCGCCAGATTCAGGCGTAATACCTTGTTTTTGAAGTGCTATAACACTTAGCATGGCGGTATAACCCGCAGTGCCTATTTGCATCGCTTGTTTTGGAGAAATACCAGTAGGTAAGGGGATTAGCCAATCGCTATTAAGTGCCGCTTTTTGAGCAAGCCCGCCCCAATGTTTTTCGCCTACACCAAAGCCATTTAATATTACGTTATCGCC
Source organism: Pseudoalteromonas sp. BSi20652 (assembly GCF_000239855.1). Lineage (GTDB taxonomy): Bacteria > Pseudomonadota > Gammaproteobacteria > Enterobacterales > Alteromonadaceae > Pseudoalteromonas. The sequence goes on from NZ_BADT01000124.1 coordinate 12,237, forward strand.
GTTTTTAAATTCATCGCTGGTGGAATTTGTAACAGTACCCACTAAATCAATACCTGGCACCATAGGAAAACTGCGTACAACAGGGCCTTTGCCAGTAATTGCTAAACCATCTTTATAGTTAAGTGTGCTGTATAGCACGTCGATAGATACATTTTCGTTTGGTAAATCACTATTTTCGATAGTTGATAATGAAGCGCTATAGTTATTATCTTCTTTATTAATAACAATGGCTTTAATTGGGTTACTCATGGGATATCCTTTTAGACCGATCGTCTTTTAATTGGTAAATAAAAACGCATTAGGTTAATAATGCGCGCAAAAACATTTCTGTATATAAAGTAAGTGGGGTATTTGATTTTGTGAGCTTGGCGCGCATAACAGCGCCTTCCCAACCAATCCAAAAGTACTCACTCATCAATTTTGTATTTACATGGCTTGCAATAGTGCCTTGTTGCTTAGCTTGGTTTAAGCAAACCTCTACATGGTTTTGCCAAGCGGTGTAGCTTTGCATTAATCTGGTTTTAAACTCTTCACTTAAATGGTTAAGCTCTTGATTTAAGTTACCGACTAAACAGCCACGTTTGTAATCGTATTTTTTCATCCCTTTAATTGCGCTTTGGGTAAAATTAATGATTCGCTCAAGTGGGGGAACATCTTCTTGCTGTAGGTAATGGGTAAGCTTGGCAATAAAATAACTGTCGTATGCATCAACTAACGCAATACCGTAGGCTTCTTTACTTTTAAAGTAATGATAAAAAGAGCCTTTAGGTACAGCTGCTTTTTTTAAAATTGTATCGAGCCCTGTGGCGCTAAAGCCAAATTCGGTTAGGGTTTCTAGGCCTGTGCGAATGAGTAACGCTTTTGTATCGGCGTTTTCTCTGGCTATTTTTGGTGGGCGACCACGGCGTATTGGTGTTGATGTATTTTTATTCATGTACTCATATTAGACCGATCGACTTTAAATAATCAAGTATAAATTTAGATTGTTTAAAAATAGTTCAAATTTGGGAGGGTGCTACTAATTTAAGATTAATGAAATAAAAGTGTCACGATTACATTTTTGTTTGGAACTTAGTCAATATTAGTCGGTCACAATTAAAGCACACAAGTGCTTTTTAGCGATTATTAAATCGCCAATTTGTTATTACGAACCGGTCAAATTAAATGTTGTATGACCACTTACTTTTTTAAATGTTAATTCATTTTTGCATCAGCAGCTTAGTTAAAGTCAAACAATTTAATTGCTATTACAATTTGAATTTTACATTTTTATTAACTATTCATTAAATGTAGATTTCACTAATGCTACACAATATATAAATAAAAAGGTGAGGATATTACCGATGAAGAGACAGAAAAGAGATCGTTTAGAAAGAGCTCATTCTCAAGGTTTTAAAGCAGGTTTAGCAGGTCGCTCAAAAGAGCTATGCCCTTATCAACAAGTAGATCCAAAATCAGAGTGGTTAGGAGGTTGGCGTGAAGCGATTGAAAACCGCAACATGTACAAAACCTAAAACCAATAATCGAATTTAAGCAAAAAGGCCTCCACATTGGAGGCCTTTTTGTTTGTGCGTTTAAAAATTAAAATGCACTAGTGTCTTGGAACAAGCCCACTTTTAAATCTTTTGCTTCGTAGATTACTCGGCCATCTACTTCTACAGTGCCATCGGCAACGCCCATAAACAATTTACGTTTAATTACGCGTTTCATTACAAGACGGTAAGTTACTTTTTTATTAGTTGGTAAAATTTGGCCAGTAAATTTAACTTCACCCACACCTAGCGCACGACCAAGACCAGGGCCACCAGACCAACCTAAGTAAAAGCCAACTAGTTGCCACATAGCATCTAATCCTAAACAACCTGGCATTACTGGGTCGCCTTTAAAATGGCAATCGAAAAACCACAGGCTAGGGTCAATATCAAGCTCAGCAACAATTTCACCTTTACCATGAATTCCGCCATCAGCAGTAATAGAGGTAATGCGGTCCATCATTAACATGTTGTCACTTGGTAAACGGCAGTTGCCTTCACCAAACATTTCACCTTGACCACACAGGATCAAATCTTCTTTTGTATAGCTATTTTTAGGTTCCATAACACTTATCTTCGCTTAGAAATTGCCAAGTACTTTAGCGTACACTTGTACGCTAAACAACTCGGAGCAGTTAAAAAATCAAAATATTGCATATTAAATCATCAATCAATCAACACGATTGGTTTTTGCACTATAAAACCGCGCAATTACAATCAGAAATCATTATAATTAACGCTGTCTTATAACCAGTCTAAAGGAAGTTTATGATCCTTTTTGTTAACTCACTAACTGTGATTGATTTTTCTTACTTATGTAACAAACGCGGCGCCGTTGGCGAGAGCTGGATTGTTGATTTAACTTTGCACGGTAAACTTAACGAAGAGTCTATGGTTTTAGACTTTGGTTTAGTTAAAAAGCAAATTAAAGGCATTATAGATGAGTGTATTGATCACCGTTTAGCAATTCCTACAGGGCTTAATGGCACTGTATCTGAATTTGACGAGCATAAAACACTCGACTGTACATTTGGTGAAAATAATCACTTAGCTATGAGCGCTCCTCATCAAGCTTATTGCATGATTAACGCAGACGAAGTAACTGTTGAATCGGTTACCGAATTTTTAATTGCGACTATTTTACCGAAGCTACCAGATAACATTGAAAAAATTGAGCTGTCTCTTAAGCCTGAACACAGCCAAAGTTTTTACTACCATTACAGCCATGGCCTTAAAAAGCATGACGGTAATTGCCAGCGTATTATTCATGGGCATCGTTCTCAAATTGGTATTAGCCTAGATGGCATCTCTATGCCGCGCTTGCAAAAAGAATGGTCTCAAAAGTGGGAAGATATTTACTTAGCCACCAGTGAAGATCAAATTAACGCACCTGATTTAAAACACATAACAGCCAAGGCGGGTGATGTATGTTTTGCTTATACATCGGCACAAGGCTATTTTGAAATGGCGATTAGCGAGTCTCGTTGCGACATTTTACAAGTAGACACCACTGTAGAATGTATTGCTGAACATGTAGCTGGCCAAATTAAAGCCCAATACCCAGAAAAAGCAGTGAAAGTAACCGCTTATGAAGGGGTTGGAAAAGGATCGATTAGTTATGTTTAAAACACTTTTAGCAACAGCGCTTGTTGCCTCTGCTAGCTTTAGTACTATGGCGCTTGAGTTAAAAGGACATTTAACACAAGGCGGTTTAGTTACTGGAAAGCTAGAAAACGCTAAATCAGTAAGCTTAGATGGCAAAAGTTTAAAACTTTCACCAAAGGGTGATTTTGTGTTTGGTTTTGGTCGTGACGCTGAAACGACTCATACTCTAAAATGGGTAGATAACACGGGTAAATCTCATTCTCAGCCGCTAGCCATAACTAAGCGTGAATATGAAATTGATAAAATTACCGGCGTGGCTAAGAAGTATGTTTCACCGGCAAAAGAAGTCAGTGCACGTATAAGCCGCGAAGCTGTTGCTGTGCGAAAAGCGAGAGAAGTAGACTCTGATTTACTGTACTTTTTAGACCCTGTGTTAAAGCCTGCAGAAGGGCGTATATCGGGTGTTTACGGCAGTCAGCGCTATTTTAATGGCGAGCCTCGTCGTCCGCACTTTGGCTTAGACATCGCTAATAAAACAGGTTCTCCTGTTTACGCGCCAATTAGTGGTACCGTGGTATTTGCTGAATCTGATTTATACTACTCAGGCGGTACATTAATTATTGATCATGGCCATGGTATTACCTCAACTTACATTCATTTAAGTAAGCTTGATGTAAAAGTGGGTGACAAAATTAAGCAAGGTAACAAAGTGGCTGAAATTGGTGCAACAGGCCGTGTAACGGGTCCTCATCTAGATTGGCGTTTTAACTGGAAAGGCGAACGCCTTGATCCTGCATTACTAATGCAAAATACATTAGCAAACAAAAAGTAGAGACTATGACTGACGTAAATCGCGATGAAATAATTGCTCAGCGCATTGAAGATTCAACCACATCGGTAACTAAAACAGTGTTTCCAGGGCGTACTAATCATCATAATACATTATTTGGTGGAGATGCACTGGCGTGGATGGATGAAGTGGCATTTATAGCAGCTACTCGTTTTTGTCGTAAACCTTTGGTAACTATATCCTCCGATAGAGTTGATTTTAAAGAAGCGATACCAGCGGGTACCTTTGCAGAGTTAATCGCTAAAGTAGTCCATGTAGGTAACACCAGCTTAAAAGTTGATGTAGATATACTATTAGAAACGATGCACAGAGACGATAAGCACTCAGCCATTAGTGGTAGCTTTACGTTTGTAGCTGTAGACGATAACCACAGACCGACTCCGGTAGTATGCGATAAAATGATTTATGGTTTTGATTAATTTAAAGCTTTAAATATGCGGTAAAGTAAATTTATATAAGCACCTTAATTGGTGCTTATATAAAACACTTAAAAGAACACATCATACTAATTATTCATTAAATATAACTTCAACAACAGAGTTAATATTAACTAAAAAAGTAATCAAACTGGGGGGAATTGATAGGAGTGAGAGTTGTTGGATTTGGATACTAAAAAGGTATGCTTTTACCATACCTTTTTAGTTACATTTAGCTTTTAATTAAATTTAATTACACTTACGTAAATACTTTTTAAAGTACCATTGCTGCAATCCAGCCAAATATAAGCAGCGGAATGTTAAAGTGAATAAATGTTGGGATAACAGAGTCTCTAATATGGTCGTGCTGGCCATCGGCATTTAAACCCGATGTTGGGCCAAGCGTTGAATCTGAAGCAGGGGAGCCTGCATCACCTAAGGCGCCTGCAGTACCAACAAGTGCAGCGGTTGCCATAACAGAAAACCCAAGATCTAAACATAAAGGAACAAATAAAGTAGCAATAATTGGCACTGTTGAAAACGAACTACCAATTCCCATTGTAATTAATAACCCGACTAACAAAATAACACCGGCGGCAAGGGGTTTATTACCATCAAAAAGGGCGGCTGTGCTGTGTACTAAGCTCGCTACATCGCCAGTGGCTTGCATAACCGATGCAAAGCCTTGTGCTGATATCATAATAAAACCAATCATGGCCATCATCGCAACGCCTTTACTAAATACGTCGCCGTTTTCTTCCCACTTAACTACACCAAAAACACTAAATATCATTACACCTACTAAACCTCCTAAAATCATTGAGCCACTTAGGTTTTGTGCAACAAGTGAGGCAAGTACTGCAAAAAGTCCTACAATCATTACTTTTTTAGGGTTTTCTACCTCAGCCGATTTACTCACAGTAGTTAATGGGAGCTCGGTGTATTCGCGGCGTTTTTTATAGGTAATAAATACCGCAATAAGTAACCCAATAAACATACCTAATGCAGGAATAATCATAGCTAAAGGGACTTGGGTATTTACAATGTCTAGGCCGTTATCAACTAGGTTTTTGTGCAAAATAGAATATAAGTAAATACCGCCAAAACCATAAGGAAGCACCATGTAAGACGTTGCTAATCCAAATGTTAAAATACACGCTATAGCACGCCTGTCTAACCTTAGTTGGTTAAAAACAACGAGTAACGGCGGGATTAAAATAGGAATAAACGCTATGTGTACAGGCACTAAGTTTTGCGAAGAAATCGCACACCCTAAAATAATTAGTAAAATGAAGTAACTTAAAAATGTTTCATTACCGTTGCCTCTTGTATTTACTTTGTCGAGTAATTTATCAGCGAGAATGCGTGTTAAACCCGACTTAGAAATTGCAACGGCAAATGCGCCGAGCATAGCATAACTTAGTGCTATTTCAGCTCCGGCAGAAAGGCCAGAATTAAATGCATCAACACTTTCTTTTATACCCAAGCCTGCGGTTAAACCAGCGACTAAAGCACTTATGATCATGGCAACAATAACGTTAACGCGAGCCAAAGATAGCCCGAGCATTAAAATAACGCCTATAACAACAGCATTCATAATATTTTCTATTTTGAAATTTTCATTAATTTTATCAGATCTTTAGCCTGAGTTTTACGCTCTTTCGTAAAAGGTCTTTTACCATAGCGTACTTGGTTAAATAACTGACTAAATGTGTTTATAGATTGCGCAGAATGAGGAAGTTGACCAGCAAAAAAGTCTAACTGCTGACCTGGTGTTAAATTATCGGGTGTATTTATTTTTTGTTTATTAGCCCATGCTTTTACTTCATAAAACTCTTTAACCATAGGCGCTAATTTAGCCGGGCGTTTTGGTAAATTTAAGTAAACAAAATAACCAATAAAACAAAAAGCAGCGGTTAGTAAAACCATTAATGGTACAAGCCAAATGTTTTTACTACCAAAAATTGATTTTAAAAAATCATTTTGTTTTTCTTCGTCAAAACCAAGTACCCAGCTAGACCATTGATAATCGAGATTTTCAAGTTCCAACCTTAACCAATTAATAGCGGGGAAATTACTTAAACTCACTAAACCAAAATCAAGATTACTTTTAAATTCTTCATTCAGTTCTTGGTTTTGTGAAAGTGAGCCATTCAAACGCTCTGGTGCAACAACAGCGGTTGCATCAAAAATAACCCACCCTTCGTTTTGTAAATATACTTCTACCCATGCATGTGCGTCGTACTGGCGAACTGTTAGTGTATTATTATCTTGGTTTAATTCACCACCTAAATAACCACTTACTAATCGAGCGGGTATACCTGCGGTTCTAAATATGTACGCAGCGGCGCTTGCATAATGGCCACAAAAGCCACGTTGGTTATCAAATAAAAATTGATCAATGGTGTTATCGCCGCTCATAGGAGTGGGTGTTAACGTGTAAGTAAATCCCGTATCTGCAAAGTATTGCAATAAGGTATTGTAAAAATCGCGGTCAGAGTGTGTATTTTGCTTTAAGGTTTTAGCAAGTGATGATGTTTTTACATTTTTTTTATGGATGAGGTATTTGTAGCGTTTTTCTTCAAATTGGCCAAGCGGTAAAGCTGTAAAGTTGAAGCTATTTACATCGTATTGTAGGTTTTTAGCTTGTCGGCTTTTTTTTCGCAATAAACCTAGCGAATTACCTTCAACATTTTGTGAGTTACTACTGGAGTAGGCTAAACCATAGAGCCATTTTTGTGTAGCAGGCTCTGTAATAACTGAGTAGCTTGCTATAAGTTGCTCATCATTTTCGCTCTGCGTATTTGTTTTTAAATTATTATATTTTAAAAAGTCAGACGTAAGCCACGCATTGCCATTAAATTCATCATGGACGATTGCTCGCCAATAATAAGGCGCTACAGGTTTTTCTTCGTTAAATTTAGCTCTAAAAACAAGCTCATCTGAGTTTGAAAGCTTTGCAATATCGAATGGATCGACTTGTTCAGAAAGCCCAGTTTTTGCAAGCTTAGGCCCAGGAAGCTGCCAAAAAGCTGGCATTTTTGGTAAAAAAAGCAGTAAAAATATAGCTAACGGAAGCGCTAAAAGTAGTAATTTACCGCTTTGCTTAGAGGCTATTTTTAAATTATGTTTGGATTCGAGTAGGCCAAGTACTGCAAAATTTAATATGTATAAACCACTTACAGTTAAAGTCGTTAAAATGCTTTGGTTAAATAAATACACCGATGAGAGTGAAAAAAACGTAAGCGTTGTAATTACATGATAGTGCTTTTTGGTTTTAGCCTGTAGCAGCTTAAATAAACTAGCAAGTAGTAACATGGCTACAAATAAAATAACCGTATCTGACATGCCTATGGTATAGAGCATCAAACCAAGTGACATACCTGCGAGTATGTTTGCTAGCCAAGCATTTGGCTTTGGTTTATTATTCAGCGTTATGTAAAAGTTCCAGGCACAAATAAGTGCAAGTACACCTACAAAAACAAGCGGTAAATGTGATACAAAAAATACAATTAAACATGCATATATAAATGACAGTGAATAATTTATTACTTTTTCGTTTTTAATTATGTTCATTACACATCACCATTAAATGAGCATAATAACGCTAAACATTGCAGCTTATGCTGATGCCCGGTATTTGTATTTATTGTTTTACCCGGAAGCTTTAACATAAAAGGGGTATTCTGCTCGGTTGCTTCACACACTAAAAAACATAACTGGCTTAAACGTTGTTCGGTATCCCCATTCATCAACGTAAAATCGAGGAGCGCATTCGCTGTTTTAAAGTCTACAAACTCTTTAACTAACAACTGCTGTGTTTTTGCGTAATGCTTCCACGACACTCTTTGCAAGCCCATCTCAGGTAAATGTGGGATGAGAGACTCAAACTCTTCGCTACCCGATTGTGTAGAAATCCCTTTATCGGCTTGCTCATCAAGCACAGAAACATGCGCATCACTGTGTATTTGCTCAAGCGACGGGTAAACAAAAATATCTGTTTGTAATTGAATGTAGCTCCAAACAGTAATTAAACCAAAGGGATAATTACTCGCTATTTTAATACGTTGCACTGTGTATTTACCGCGTGTGCTGTAGGGTAAGCTGAGCGTAAGTAACTGAGGCTTACTATCAACTTGGTCGGTATGTTTGTGAGTGTGCTCACTACCTTGGTATGTTAAATTAATTGATTGGGCAACTGAAGGTTTTTGTAATTCAAATACAATACTCGGTTTTTGAGGAGCGTAGCTGTTAAATGTATCTTTAAATTTAACTGTTAAGCCTTTAGCGTTACTGTAACCCATTAATACAGCAATAATCATTACCACAAACATAAGATAAGACATTATTAAAATTAAATTATTTTGATAATTAATGCCCATCACAAAGTTTAAAATAGCCACAATTACAAAGTACCAACCTAGGGACGATGGCAATACATAAATTGTTCTGTGTTCAAGTGTAATTGAGTTTTTTAAATGTTTATTTTTTAATAACTTATTAAATAGACTTCGCTTAAATGACTTAAATAAAGAAGGGCGCTTTGCTGCTTTTTTTGGCATAAAAGTTTACACCGGAACTAAAACGTTTTTTAAAATATCGTTTACTTGTGCTTCACCTGACTCATTATGCAAACCTAATCGATGCTGACACACACTTGCAAATACGGCTTGAACATCTTCTGGCATTACAAAATCACGACCATCAATAAAGGCCCACGACCTAGCCGCTTTAGCGAGAGCCATACTAGCCCGAGGTGATAACGATGCTGCAAAAGCGTTGCTTGTGCGTGTGTAATTAACAAGCTCTATAATGTAGTCAACAACCGGGCTGCTTAGAGTTATTTTGCTTATTTGGGTTTGAATTGCTGTTAACTCTTGTTGGTTAATGCGCTGAGGTAATTGGCTGTAATCTCGTTTTTGCATATTCAAAATTAAGCGTTTTTCGGCTTCTTTAGGTGGAAAACCCAAGCTAATACGCATTAAAAAACGGTCTAATTGTGACTCCGGTAAAGGGTAAGTACCTGATTGATAAAGCGGGTTTTGTGTTGCTATCACAAAAAATGGATTTGGCAGCGTATATTTTTTTCCATCGACTGTTACTTGTTGCTCTTCCATTGCTTCAAGTAACGCACTTTGTGTTTTGGGTCCTGCGCGGTTTATTTCATCAGCTAAAACAACTTGGCTAAAAATAGGGCCTTTATGAAACGTAAAGCTATGCTCGTTACTATTAAATATATTTGTGCCTAAAATGTCAGCAGGTAACAAGTCACTGGTAAACTGTATACGTTGATAAGAAAGTCCTAACACAGCTGCTAAAGCATGGGAAAGGGTTGTTTTCCCCATGCCGGGTAAATCTTCTATTAGTAAATGACCTTCACTAAACAAACAAGTAAGTGCTAATTTTATTTGTTGTCTTTTTACCCAAAAATAACGCCTGATAAGTCTTCTATGATGGCTGTAACAGTACTTTGCATGGTAACCTTTTTTATTATTCTATGAGTTCGAGGCGCTTCATTACGGTGTCAACTTTTTTAGCGTTAAAAGGCTTTTCTATAAACCCATTTGCACCTAATTCCCATGAGTTTTGAACATTTTCGAAACTATTATGTCCAGAGCACATAACAACATGAGCATGTGGGTATGTATTATTTATAAACTCAAGGATGTCAATACCATCAGAATCAGGTAAATCAACATCTAAAAAAATAACATTAGGTGATTTTTCATTCATTAATGGTTTAGCTGAGTTAAAATTGGTACTTTCTAAAATATCTTCAAAGCCTAGGTCAGTTAAAATTTGATTCAGATAATCGCGTATTTCCTTAACATCATCAATAATGAGGATAGGCTCTAAAGGTCGAACAAATTCCATATGTTAATTACTTCTATATTTAATACATCTAAAGTATTTTCAATACTATGCTAACACCCTCGTAACCTCAAGATAGATGCTCAAAAAAGCGCAATTAATATGCAGTGTAGTTGTACCCCATAAATAAGGATAATAATGAAGGAGCAATTACCGAACACACAAGGTTACAACCTCGCGCCGCGATTCAATCGCCCCTAGATTGAACAACTTCAACCCACAAAGATCAACACGCGCTTAATTTGCAAAGGTAAGTACATATTATTTTATTAATGACTAAGATGCGTAATATTAAGCATAAGTAATTGATTAAAAGTGGCTAAACAAAATCACACCCAGCCTGACGTTTTTATTAAAGAATAAATAAGTTATTTACTTAAATGGTTGCACTTATGTAAGCGCGGCTTAAACCGTTGTTTACAGTATTTTCACTGATTCAATATGAATATTGTCAGTAAAAACACACGAATGTGCGAGGTAACCCAATAGGTATGCAAATCTCAATATGCGATATCTCCCTACCTAGAGTAAATTTCAGAGTAATAAAACAACACTTTTCAGCTCATATAATAAACAAATCGATTGCTTAGGATAAAAAAACATATTAAATCTTTATTTTTTGCCTTAATTCAATGTAACAAATTTGCTACTTAACTTATTGATTCAAAATTAATTACATAAAAATTATATTTTTTGTAAATGTTTTGTAATAAAAAATCGTTGACCTTCTAAATTCATTCTGTGATTATGCTCAACAGTTGGGCTTATGCTCATGATTGTAACTTCAATGCGATGTTACACTTATGCTCATGGTAACTCACCTAAACACACTGAAATCACACCACACTAATTAAAGAGCTTATTATGTTAAAAAATAAAAATACAAAATTTGCAATTTCACTTCTAGCAGCAGCAATGGCAACATCGACTTCAGCTCGGGCTGATGTTTCAGATTATCTAGAACGCTTAGATATAGATTTTCTATTAATGCAAAACTTTCAGTCTATTCAGGCAAAAGATGGCGCATTTCGCCCTGAAGATGAAGTACAAGAATCTGGCTTTGGCCGTGTAAGAGCTAATTTACAGCTCAAATTTCACATCAATGAGTTTATTACGGCCGATATTGATATTGCTGAGGAACCAAATGATTTTGGTGGAGGCGACCGCGACTTTTCATTTCATAATGACTTTGCCGGCGTCGAGTTTGATTTGCTTGGCCTTTATGGCACACCAAAAGAAGATGAAAATCTTACACTCAGATTAGGTAATATTGGTGCAGCACCATTCCAATTTAAAGGGTTTCAAGACGGTGCAGACAACCAAGGCAATGCACTTATTGGTAACGGCATAACCGACTACGCTACAGCAGAGAACGGTGCGCAGCTTAGCTACACTAAAACATACGACAGTGGTGCACTTCGTTCATACAATGTTGCCGGTCACATAACAACGTCTAGCTTTGGCGAAGCGTTTCAGCAAGACCGTGGTTATAATTACCGCCTTCAAGGTACATTAGAGTTTGAGGGTGGCTTTAAAGCAGGTTTAAACCTTTTCAAAGCAAATCAAGGCGACCAACTAAACTTTGAAAATGGCGTAGCTAGCTTAGACGGTGTTACCACGACTAATTACCGATTTGGTGATGGTGAAAACTATAACTTTTCTGCTTCACCTTCAAACGAACGTGACACACACGTAGGCGCAATGCCTGGGCTTGAGCAGTCAATTATACAACTAAATTTAGCATACCAACCGTCTGATGAAACAAGCCTAGTTTTCATGGTAGGTAAATCATCTGATGATTATACGTTTGCAGATGCTGCGGGTAATGCAGTGGCAGGTATCACATACTTTGGTACTGATGGAGTGGCTGATGCTAATGGTACAACGTATGATTCAAACAGCGTGATCAAAGGCGATACTTCGGTAGAGTATTTTGTATTTGAAGCGCAGCAATACCTTATCCCTAAGCAGTTATATGTAGCAGCTCGTTATTCAGAAGCAGAAAACACATCTGATTTAATTGAGCAAACAGACAATACAGTAGAACGTATTCAAGTTGCTGCAGGTTACTGGTTTAACGATAAGACGTTATTAAAAATTGAATATGTAAATCAAGAAGAAGGTGTTAATTCTGCTGGCCAAATAGGCGCAGGGTTTGACGGTTTCACATCTGAGATTTCAGTTAAGTTTTAACTTATATTCAGTAACTTAGTACTTAATATATAGCTATTTTGAGCTGTTTTAATAAAGTGTTTTTTATACGCTATTATTAAGTACAAGTGCACTTTTTAACGTTAGAGATAAGGTATTTACAATGAAAAATAAATTATTAATGCTTGCCTGTGGCATCATGGCAATGAGCAACGCTTATGCTAAAGAAACAATTACTATAGCAACAGTAAATAATGGTGACATGATCACCATGAAAGAATTAAGTAATGAATTTACCAGCCAACACCCAGATATAGACCTAAAGTGGGTAACACTAGAGGAAAACATTCTTCGTCAACGTGTAACAACTGATGTAGCAACAAAAGGCGGCCAATACGATGTAATGACCATTGGTACTTATGAAGTACCAATTTGGGGTAAACAAAATTGGTTAACTGAGCTTGATAACTTAGGTGAAAACTACGATTTAGACGACTTATTACCTGCAATACGCAGCGGTTTAACTATTAATGACAAACTTTATGCTGCACCATTTTATGGTGAAAGTTCAATGGTTATGTACCGTACAGATCTAATGGAAAAAGCCGGTTTAACTATGCCTAAAGCGCCAACGTGGAACTTTATTCGTAAAGCTGCAAAAGCGATGAACGATACAAAAGAAGGTGTTTTTGGTCTTTGTTTACGCGGTAAAGCAGGTTGGGGTGAAAACGTTGCACTTATTACATCAATGGCTAATTCGTTCGGTGCACGTTGGTTTGACGAAAATTGGAAACCACAGTTCAATACTCCTGAGTGGGAAAACACACTACAGTACTATGTTGATGTAATGAAAGAGTCAGGTCCTGCGGGTTCATCAGCAAATGGGTTTAACGAAAACCTCGCTTTATTCCAAACCGGAAAGTGTGGTATTTGGATTGATGCAACAGTTGCTGGCGCATTTGTAACCAATAAAAAAGACTCGGAGGTTGCTGATAAGGTTGGATTTGCACTGGCACCCGATAATGGTTTAGGCAAGCGTGGTAACTGGTTATGGTCGTGGACTTTAGCTATTCCATCTAGTAGTAAAAAACAAGATGCGGCTATGAAATTCATCAGCTGGGCAACATCTAAAGAATACTCACAACTTGTAGCGGATAAAAAAGGCTGGGCAAAAGTACCACCGGGCACACGTAAATCTCTTTACAACAACCCAAAATACATGGAAGCAGCACCGTTTGCACAAATTACGCTTGATTCAATTCAAACAGCCGATCCTAAAAACCCAACCGTCAAACCTGTACCTTATGTAGGTATTCAGTTTGTTGCTATACCTGAATTCCAAGGGATAGGAACGGCTGTAGGTCAACAATTTTCAGCAGCTTTAACTGGGCAAATGACGGTTAAGGAAGCGCTAAATTCATCTCAACGCCTAGTTGAAAGAACAATGCGTAAAGCTCGATACCCTAAATAACATCTTGTAGGCGGGCAAGTCCTCAACTTGCCCATTATTTTATGTCAGTTCTATTTACGTGTGTTTTTAAAGACTCTTGAGGGTTTTCTGATTTTCACTCATTGGTTAATACGTAAATAGAATTGGCTTTTTAAAGGTCACCGTTATGGCAACAACTAACTCGCGTACGCTTGCTCGGTTCATGCTTCTTCCTAGTGTAACTTTGTTACTAGCTTGGATGATAGTACCGCTGTGTATGACATTATATTTTTCTTTTATTGATTATAATTTATTAGTTCCAGGAGAAAAGGAATTTGTAGGCTTTTTAAACTACGAGTTCTTTCTAACTGATCCTGCATTTTTTGAATCATTTTTTAACACTCTTCTTTTAGTTACGGGCGTTTTGTTAATTACTATTTGCGGTGGTATTGGTTTAGCTATTTTATTAGACCAAGCAATATGGGGACGTAACTACGTTCGTATCATGGTACTTGCGCCGTTTTTTGTAATGCCTACGGTTTCTGCTTTAGTGTGGAAAAACATGCTAATGAACCCTGTAAATGGTTTATTTGCACACTTTGCAATATGGCTAGGTTTTGATCCTATTGATTTTTTTGCTCAAATGCCGTTGTTTTCAATCATTATTATTGTTTCTTGGCAGTGGTTACCGTTTGCAGCATTAATATTATTAACAGCTATACAATCACTTGACCGCGAACAATTAGAAGCAGCTGATTTGGATGGGGCAGGTCCATTAAGCAAGTTTTTCTATATTGTGTTACCCCACTTATCGCGCGCTGTAACCGCTGTGATTTTAATTGAAACTATATTTTTATTGTCAATTTTTGCAGAAATATTAGTAACAACCAGTGGTGGCCCAGGTTACTCGTCTACCAATATAACGTATTTAATTTACACGCAATCGCTACTTCAATTTGATGTAGGCGGCGGGTCTGCAGGGGGCATAGTTGCAGTTATTATCGCAAATATTGTCGCTATATTTTTAATGCGCTTAATTGGCAAAAACTTAGAGGGTTAATTATGACTATAAAAGATAGCCGTCGTTCCAAACTAATTTATACCATTGCTGCATGGACGATAAGTGGTATGATTTTCTTCCCCATTTTATGGACGTTAATCACCAGTTTTAAAACAGAATCAGAAGCAATTTCAGCAACACCCGCGTTATTTGCTTTTGAATGGACATTAGAAAATTATTCAGATGTACTATCGCGTTCTCCTTACTTTAACCACTTTTGGAACTCAGTAGTTATATCCTTAGGTTCAAGTTTACTTGGATTGTTAATTGCAGTTCCTGCTGCATGGTCTATGGCATTTGTACAAACTAAAAAAACGAAACATTTATTAATGTGGATGCTTTCAACCAAAATGTTACCGCCAGTGGGCGTGCTTATTCCTATCTACTTATTGTTTCGTGACTTTGGATTACTCGATACAAAATTAGGGTTAGTCATTGTTATGACACTCATTAATTTACCGATAATGGTTTGGATGCTTTACACGTACTTTAGAGAAATACCTAATGAAATACTGGAAGCATCACGTATGGATGGTGCAACTATTGGTGAAGAAATATTCCATGTTTTATTACCAATTGCCTTACCAGGTATAGCTTCAACACTATTGTTAAATGTGATCTTGTCATGGAACGAAGCATTTTGGACACTTATCTTAACAGCTGCAAATGCGGCACCTTTAACAGCATTTATTGCTAGTTACTCAAGCCCAGAGGGCTTATTTTACGCTAAGTTATCGGCAGCATCTGCCATGGCAATTGTGCCAATATTAATACTTGGTTGGTTTAGTCAAAAACAATTAGTGCGTGGATTAAGTTTCGGCGCAGTAAAATAGGAGAATACACATGGGTAGCATCACACTAAAGCAAGTAACTAAAAATTTCGACGAAGTAAATGTTATTAAACCGTTGGACTTGGAGATCAAAGATGGAGAATTTATCGTTTTTGTTGGTCCATCAGGTTGTGGTAAATCAACATTATTACGTATGATTGCAGGGCTTGAAGACACAACTAGCGGCAATATTGAAATAGACGGACAGGACGCAACACATACACCGCCAGCAAAAAGAGGATTGGCAATGGTGTTTCAATCTTATGCGTTATATCCGCATATGACCGTTCGCAATAACATTGCTTTCCCTCTTAAAAGAGCAAAAGTTAGCCCAGCAGAAATAGAAAGTAAAATTGCTAATGCGGCAAAAATACTTAACCTAACCGATTACCTAGATCGTAAGCCGGGTCAATTATCGGGGGGACAACGTCAACGCGTAGCGATAGGGCGCGCTATTGTACGTCAACCTTCTGCATTTTTGTTTGATGAACCACTTTCAAACCTTGACGCTTCTCTTCGTGTAAACATGCGACTTGAAATATCAGAATTACATAAAAGTCTATCTACAACAATGATTTATGTAACACATGATCAGGTTGAAGCAATGACAATGGCTGATAGAATTGCTGTATTTAACGGCGGTATTATAGAGCAAGTAGGTACACCACTTGAGTTATACAAACACCCAGTTAATGAGTTTGTTGCAGGGTTTATTGGCTCGCCAAAAATGAACTTTATTGCAGTACCACAAAGTGAAGATAAAAAAACAGTTAATCTAGGTATACGACCAGAGCATTTTATAATTTCACAAGAGCAAGGTACTTACAAAGGAACAGTAGGTGTTATAGAACACTTAGGATCAGAAAGCTTTTTACATGTAACGCTTGAATGTGGCACGACGGTGACTGTTAAAGCCGATGGTGATTGTCCGCTTCAGTATGGTGATGCTATATTTTTAAGTGCTCAGGAAAATAAAACTCACAAGTTTGATAAAAACGGTCTGACTATTAAAACCACACTTTAAGCTTTTTAATTAACCAATATTTTATTGTTTTGTGTATTTATATAAGGTATTGGTTTTTATACTATTCTAGGCTTCGGCATTTTATAAATAGATGATATATTCAAAAAAGACTTTATTGGTTTGAAGCCTAAATAATTTAAAGTAAACATCAGACCCAGGATATTATTCCTAAAATAATAAGAGGTTTAAGTGGTAAAGTTATCGAACACTGAAATAAGAAAGCTCGATGATGCAGCAAGAGCAGGGTGGTTATATTACGTTGCGGGGAAAACTCAAGACGAAATTGCTAAAAAACTCAATATTTCGCGTCAATCAGCGCAAAGAATGGTCGCTTTATCTGTAAGCCAAGGATTAATAAAAGTCAGGCTCGATCACCCTATAGCAAAATGTATGGATTTAGCACAAAAGACTAAAAAGTCGTTTTGGTTTAGCATCGTGTGAAGTTGTTCCTAGCGACCCAGCCGAACCCTCATCAACATTGGGTTTAGCACAAGCTGGCGCAGCAGAAATAGAACGTCATTTAAAATCAGAACAACCCAAAGTTCTTGCTATGGGTACTGGTCGTGTTTTACGTGCATGTGTGGATGAACTAAGAACCGTTGATTGTCCGCAACATAAAATTGTAGCCATGCTTGGTAATATGGCACTTGATGGATCAGCATCTCCATATGATGTAGTGGTAAGAATGGCTGAGCATACTAATGCAAAACATTACCCAATGCCATTGCCTGTTTTACCAAGAAGCATTGAAGAAAAAGATCAGTTACATGCACAGCAAAATATAAGGGCTAACTTAAAACTCGCTAAAAATGCAGATGTTACATTTGTAGGTATTGGTAGCTTAGGTGAAAAATCACCATTACATATAGATGGTTTTGTTGATGCAGATGAACTTAAAGAGCTTCAAGACTTAGGTGCTGTTGGTGAAATGATTAGTTGGGTTTATGATAAAAATGGTCAATTGCTAGAGTGCACAGTAAATCAACGTGTAGCCAGTACGCCATTAATAACAAACACTAATAAAGAAATTTACGCCATAGCAGCAGGTGAAGAAAAAGTGTTAGCAATTTTAGGTGCAGTTAGATCGAATATGATTAGTGGATTAATAACCAACGAGTACACAGCAGAACGCTTGCTTAGTATTGATTAATTGTTTTGTCTAAAACTGACATTTATATACAGTGTTTTTATTATCTGTATAAAAACACTTAATGTCCGATACCGTCTAGTATTGGACATAGTAAGAGTGCATTTATGCACTCTTTTTAAATATACACTTGCTACCTATAATTTATATTATGTTAAATGAGATGTTTTTAGCCATAATGGCACTGACTACCCATTCAAACAAAACTCCTATCGTAACCCCTGTTTTAATAAGTTATCTACTTTTGGCCGTTATTCGTTTATATGAATTGAAGTTAATTTTTCAATCTGAAAAAAGAATGGAAATGTGCAAATTAATTTATTGGAAAGTCTCACCCGCTTAGTTTTGCCTGAATTAGGAACGTATTAAAATGTTTGTTTATTGGGTTATTTATTATGGATACATTTAAAAATTTATTGTTTCGCGCTGGTTTTATGAACTTTGGTAAATTAGATCGCCGTGCCGCCATGGAGTTTTTACTTATGAACTCTGAGCGCACTTTAGAGCGTTGGATTAGCACAAACAAACCTTGCCCACGTGCTGTACGAATGCTTGAGCAACGAATCAATGGCGGCATGTCACCACCATGAAGAAAAAACAAATTTTGATTTGTGCCTGTTACACTCCAAACTGTTGGATAACGAAACTCATCATCAACTCTATAATTATCAGGCTTTAAATCAAACTTATTAATTGCCCAATATAATAAAAGGTCATAATTTAAAGAGAATATATTTTGAAAAGTAGAGAGAAATTTTCTTACTGCAACAAATTGAAGGTCAGTAACTCTACTTGGCAAAGTTGGATGAGTTTGTGCTATTGCAGAAACAAGTGAACTTTTTAAAATCTCTTGGTCATCTTTAATTTGCGTAATTAATGTAGGGTCTTCACCATAAGTTTCTAAAACCATTTGTGCGGATACAAGTTGCCCCATAATGGTTTCAAAATCGTAAGTTTCAGATAATTGAAAAAGCCCTTTAATTTCTGTATCTCGTGTCCCAAATGAAGCGGCATCAAGAATACTTGCAAACAAAAATTAGCATGACACCCACCTCAGAAAACTCGCTAACTAATTGTAATAATTAACTATACATATCATTTTCTTCAAACATTACAGTGCAACTAAACAAGGTGGCGGTCAGTTTTTAATTTGCGAGAATAACTGATACGCATTAAATTTCTTCTTGAACCTCAAAATATCTATTTTTAAATTTAAGTGGTTCTGAAATGCCAGGAATAGCAGCTTGAGGATTGCCTGCACCAGAAACAAGAATGCTGCCAAAATTAAATATACGGCCAAGAACCCCCTGCTCAACTTGAAGGCTCTCGATTTTAGATATATTTATTTCAATAGTATTTCTGCGAATAAGCCCAAATTTAGCGACAACACGTTTATTTGTTACCGCCAGCTCGGTAGTATAATAGGTAATTGCTGCTGATACCCATAAAAGTAACCCAATCCC
>NZ_BADT01000123.1 GCF_000239855.1 Pseudoalteromonas sp. BSi20652
TTTCTACTTAGCTCTTCAAGTTCATTTTGGGTTTGTGGCACCTCTCTAAAGTTGCAATCGGTTAGTGGGCAAATTTCGTCAAAGTCGTAAAACACAACTCGCCCCCATCGCGTTACGCCAAAGTTTTTCATTAGCATGTCGCCCGGAAATATATTAGCACCGGCTAATTCTTTAATTGCTTTACCGTAGTCATGCATCACTCGTTCTAAGGTTTTGTTATCGCATTGGGTAATATATAAATTAAGCGGGGTCATTTTACGCTCAACATAAACGTGCTTTAAAATAAGTGCCTTGCCAGATATAACCATACTGCTGCCAATTTGGCTTTTCATCTGCTCAAGCAGTTCATCGCTAAAACGGCTTAAATCAAACGCTAAATATCTAAATTCGTGTGTGTCTACCAAACGACCAACCCTATCGGCTTGTTTTACAAAGCTATACTTTTTTTTCACTTGTGCTTTGGTAGCTGTTTTTGGGGCACTAAATTTGTCTTTAATTACTTTATAAACGTAATCTAGCCCTTCAATAGTAAATACCAGCATTACCATACCGGGCGTCCCTGGTGCTGTAACATACTTAAAGTTAGCTGGGCTATTTTTAGTCGTATCAACCTTGTATCGATAAAACTCAGTTTTGGCGTGCTTTATAAAACCAATAGCGTTAAATAATTCAAAGCGTTGTTTGTGTGGCATTAACACACTTAAGTAATCTACATAACGGGCAGGCTTATCGGTATCAACCATAAAATAGGTGCGTGCAAAACCAAATAATAAACTTAATTGATCGGCGCCCATCATTACAGCATCAAGCTTTAGCCCTTCATCGGTATTTAAAATAGCGATAGCAAAAGGCATATTGTCGCCATTTTTAGCAATACAACGGCCAATTAAATAACAGGCTTTGTTTCTAAAAAATAATGAGTTAGCGTATTCAATACACCCGTCGTTTAAATTTATAAGTTCATACACCTGTTTGCATTGCTGCTTAGCGCCTTGCATTAACGTACTTTGTAATGTGGCTACATCGCGTTCTAACTGACTAAACGGCACTCTAAATACTTGATTAGTGATAAGCGTTTTAACAGCGTTATTAAACCCATTATGTAGCGATACCCTGCTCACTAAGCTTTCATAAGAGCGCGGCTCACTACGATACTTTGCTTTTAATACAAACAAATGCACAGTACGAATTTTTTTATCGTCCCAAATTGCCCCAAACGTTGAGTTAAAAAATGTATGCGCTATGGGTTTATTTTCGTGATTTTGTACCATATCGCCGTAAATATTTTTAGCTAACTGCCACATTTGCGGGCAAGTAAGTTCAGCGTAAGCAATAACTCTCACGGCTTCACTCACGTTTTTTACTTCGCGCTCATACACTTGTAAACGTTCACGCATAGCACTTTGTACACTGTGATACTGTCGTTGCTCAAACCGGCTTTGTGCACCCAGTGTAATATTTAAAAATTGCGAAAACATCGCCTCAAATCCAGCAAAAACAGATCGTGCAAGCTTGCTGGCAATAACGTTTTGCAGCGTATTATTAGATTGATTTTTTGGCCTATTTTGCATAAATACAGCACTTATATTGATGCCAGTTATGGCGGTTATTTTTTATTAATTGTTTACACCTTAGCAAGCAGGCTTTAATTTAGATAATTAATACAGCATATAAATAGAATTTATTGGGCGTATTGACCTTTCGAGGTTAATTTTGCAGCCGTGTATTTGGTTTTTAAGCAAGGCAAAGTACATGTAGTGTGGTTACTCCCCATAAATGTACTTTAACGCTGCATAAAGGCCAAATACACACTGCCCATAGGGTTCTTTCTAGGGACAATTAACTCTTTGTTACTCGATTTTTACTTAGCCCACTAGGTGGCAAACCTAGCGCCGCAATTAAATTGCCCCTAGATTGAACAAATTTCAACCCTGAAAGGCCAACACGCCCATATGAATATAAGAAACGTCGACCTCAACTTGTTAGTTTACTTAAATGTACTCATCGATGAAAAAAGTGTTTCAAAAGCTGCCAATAAACTCGCGCTTACGCAACCGGCTATGAGTAACGCATTAAAACGTTTGCGCGATTTATTTGACGACCCGCTACTTGTGCGTGCCGCAGGCTCTATGACGCCAACGGCAAAGGCACTTGCATTAAAGCCTGAAGTTGAGGCCCTATTAAAAATGGCTGAAGCTATTACGCAGCCTAGTGAGCAGTTTAACCCTACAACGGCTGAAGTTACGTTTAGAATAATGGCAAACGACTACATAGAGTCGACCTTAATAGCCCCTTTTATAACTGCGCAGCTTAGTAAAAATCCCGGTATTAATTTTGATGTATTAAGCCCAAGCGACGTAAACCTGCAAGACATGGAAAAAGGCACTATTGATTTAGCAATAAACCGCTTTAATGGCCTACCACGCTCGTTTCATCAAGCCAGTGTGTGGCGAGATAATTACTGTTGTTTAACCCATCCTAAAAATACATTTTTACAACAATCAGGGTTAGACGACTACTTACAAAAAGAACATATTTGGGTAAACCGTGCCGGCTGGGGGCCAGAGGCCGCTGTTACTAATAAATCGGGAAAGCAAAAATTAGGCTGGGTAGACGAAGCCCTTTGGCAACTAGAACAAACCCGTAAAATACGGGTTTTTACTCGCCACTACATGGTTGCAAGCCTGCTTTGCCAATCAGAGCAACTTATTGCCACCCTACCACGTCGCCAAGCTAAATTATTGACCTCTCATACTGATTTAGTAATCAGCCCTGTACCATTTCAAATAGTGCCTATTGAAGTAAAAATGATATGGAGCCCACTGCTGCACCATGCCCCTGCACACCAATGGTTAAGACGTGAATTATTAGCGTTTGCTAAAACGATTGCAGATAGATAAATTAAATACAGATATGTTGAGTTATAAGTTTCGAACAAGCTCGGTTTTATACAATAACTTCAAATGGAGAAAAAATGGATAGTGCATCAATAATTGCGTGGAGTGTTTTGTTCGGCGGGATAGGTATTGGCTACCTTACTTACGGGCGAAGAAAAAAAGCCGTAGTGCCTCTTTGTATTGGTTTATCGTTATTGGTATTTCCGTACTTTATGACCAGTGTAAGTATGCTCTTGATTGTAGGCGCTATTTTAGTGGCTATTCCCTACTTTATTAAAATCTAACATTACTACTGTTATTGCAATTGTTATGGCTAAATAAAATACACAAGAAAATAAAAAAGCGCCATGGTATTCAACTTTGGGAAAATACCATGGCGCTTTTGGAAATCGTCGATATAGGAGTCTACCTACATAGTATAGTTAGCAAGCTTAGTACCAACTTCATAAAAAAATTAAAATCCAATAAAAACAATTAACTAAGATTCCTTCTTTATTCCTCAATTACCCCCTTGTTCCAGTTTTGTGCACACCTTCACCGCATTGCACCAAATTAATTAGTATTATTTAGATATGTTTTCTATTTTTTATTTAGTTTTAAAACTTACTATTGATAAAATCAATATCAGTTATTGAAAACAACAATTTTATTAATAATACACTTAGCGCTAGAGTGAAGTTAATCCAACAAACTAAGAGTAATTATTATGACAACAGCTTCTTTCACACGCCAAGACGGATTATTCATCGATGCTAACTTACATCAGTTCATTGAAGAGCAGTTATGCACAAAAGCTAACAGCACTGAAACTTACCAAGCATTAGCTACTTTAGTTGATGAGTTTGGTTGTAAATGCCGTAAAACAAAACATCAACCAAATGATGTATTAGAAGTGGATACATTGCTAAGCGCATACCAACTTAAAAACCACCCACTTTGCCATTTTGATGCACAAACTACGGAAGCCGTTTTAGACGAATATTGCTGCCAGGTTCCTGCCATTATAGTTGTTGCGTTAATGGATACGCTTAGTGGTACGCAGTGCGATGAACCTCAAGCACATGAGATTTACCATCGTGCAGCGCAGTTAACCAACCGCCCTTGTATGCACAGAGTAAAAACTGCCTCAGCAGCTTAATAATGGATGTATTTAAAAGTGCTCGATAACCTTCTTTGCAAAGCCAGTACACGTTAAGGTTGTCGAGTTATGAATACTTGAGTTATCGCTCTGCCCTTGAGCTAAATCAAAGGTTACTTCACCACTTTTAAATGTTTGCTCTAACGCATTTTCAATGAGTAATGCGGCTTCGTCCCATCCCATAAATTTAAGCATTAATACCGCACTTAAAATACTGCTACTTGGGTTTGCTTTATTTTGCCCTGCTATACGTTCAAACGTGCCATGAGTAGGCTCAAAAAATGCGACATCGTTATTTAAATTTGCAGCAGGCATTATGCCAACACCACCAACTTGTGCGCTCAGCATATCCGCTAAAAAGTCACCATTTTGGTTAGTCGTCACCACTACATCAAATTGCTCTGGGTGCATTAAACATTGCTGCAGCATGTTATCGGCTATGACTTCTTTAATAATTAAGGGCGCTTGGTGTGCTCGCTCTATTTGCAACCAACGCCCATTTTCATGTGCGGTGGCATTAAACTCGTTTTGTGCAAGTACAAACCCCCAACGCTTAAATGCCCCATCGGTAAATTTAAGTACATTACCTTTGTGTACTAGCGTTAATGATTCACTATCGTTTTTAAGTGCATAGTTAATTGCAAAGCGCATTAGTCGCTCAGAGCCTTCTTTAGATATATTTTTAATACCAATTCCGCACTCTTGTGAAAACCTTAGGCGGGTTACGCCCATTTCTTCACATAAAAAATCGAGCATTTTTTCACTTTCTACACTGCCTGCTTGCCACTCAATACCTGAGTACACGTCTTCGCTACTATCACGAAGCACTGTTATGTTTGTTAAAAAAGGGTTTTTTAAAGGAGAAGGGAGTGCACTAAAACCTTTTATAGTGCGCATATTTACAAACAAATCCATTTCTTGCCTGAGTGCAACATTAAGCGATCGAAAGCCACCACCCAGCGGTGTGGTTAACGGCCCTTTTATGGCAATTTTACAGGCACGTACCGCGTTAATTGTTTCTTGTGGAAACCAATCACCGTCATACAGCTTTGCGGCCTGCTCGCCATTATAAACCTTCATCCAATGAATTTTCCGTGCGCTTTTATAACAATGCTCAATTGCACTATCAACAACGTGGCGCATTACCGGCATAACATCTAGCCCCACGCCATCACCATCAATAAAGGCAATGATAGGTTCTAACGGTATTTGCCAATGTCCTTGTGCATCAATAGTGATATTTTGGCCGTGCTCAGGAACTTGAATATGCTGATACATCATGGCTAAAACCTAACTTAATATAACGATTAATTGATTAAACCATGCTTAGCTAGGAGTGTCTGTATTTGTACTTTTATAGTTACTATCATTTTAAAAAATAAAGAATTAGCCGTGATTATTTATCTATTTAGTTGGTCTTGTATGTTAACCCTGGCGTACCAGTTATTAAATTACAGTGGAGCATTTTAATGAAATTCTTTTTTGTACTGCTACTATTAATCAGCGCTTTTAACGCATTAGCGGTTGAAGTAGTTATACATAACCTTAGCTCGCTCTCAAGTAATGCTCAAAATACGGTGTCTACATGGGTTAATCAAAGTGTTGAAAAAACACAAAATACACTGGGACCTTTAAAACAAACCACATTGCCTATTTATTTAAAACCGCAATACTTTGCTTTTGAACCCGTACCTTGGGCTACAGTTAAGCGCAATAACCCCGATGGGCTTGAGCTACATATAGATCTCTACGCCAGTTTAAATGCATTCACTAAAGATTGGACGCTATACCATGAACTTTCGCATTTATATTTGCCGCTACTTCCTTACTCCGGTTTTTGGCTAAGTGAGGGTTTTGCCAGTTATATGCAAAACGTAATAATGCGTGACAGCGGTATAATCACCCAGCCGCAATTTGTACAACGTTTAAATGCAGGATTTGATCGTGGCCGCCTGCAAACCAAAACTAAAACACAGCCACTCAATAAGCTCTCTGCCGATATGTGGAAACAACGAGCCCAGCAACGTGTTTATTGGACGGGTGCGGCTTTTTTTGCACAGGCCGATTTGGAGCTACAAAAACAAGGTTTATCTGTCGCGGGTATAATAAAACAGTATCAAGTATGCTGTAGACCCGCTCGCTCTAGCGCGAAAACCTTTATAAAAGAGTTAGATAAGCTATCCGGCAGTAGCGTTTTTACAACGCTGTATGCAAAATATAATACCCGTACTGATTTTCCTGATATTAATAAAAAGCAGCTAAACACGCTTTAACGGCTGCTCTGCTTTATATAGTTACTATATTCAGCAAGCCCTTGCTCATTAAAATTGGTTGAGTACTTGTTCATAAAGCCATGCAAAATATTGGTTTTATAACACTTAACATCCGCTTTGGTGCTTAAAGCTTTAATAACTTCATCAACATTAAAGTGACTCTCATTTGCTGGAAATATGAATTCACAGGGTACGTTTGCATCTAACGCTAAATAATTACGAATTTTCGACGGATAAAAGCCAATTAACTTTTTAAGGTGTGTATTGCCTGTTAATAACTGTGCCCGCCATGCTGCACTTGCCCCTGCACTAAACGCAATACAAGTGGTGGGAACTTTTAAACTCTCAAAGCATTTTTGAAGTTTGTCGGTGTATTTATCATGGCCGCACTGCTGTATAAAATCATTGCAACTATCTTGTTCACTTTCAATAGCTTGAAACTTGTTATTGTAAGGGTCAACAATCACTAAATTTGAACTAATTACCTGTGATAACTTCCTTAAAGCAGGGGTTAAACCATAAATATCACTCACTATTAGGTAATTCATACTTATCCTTTGGTAACTAAAAATGGGCTTTGTAAGCAGTTGATAAGATTTATTATAAATATTTTTACAAAAATAGCTTGCACACAATTTATATATAAGTTACCTTCCCTCTCTGGTTTAAAGAAACCGCCGCGGTTAACCATTTACCCTGATCCAGTAAGCCCCGCAAAACGTATATTTGAAAGCTAAGTTATTGTACGGCGAGAACCCCTTGAATAATACCGAGATGATTTTTTACTATCATCGCAAAAGTGTCATAAAGATCGTCAACACTGTAATGAAGCTAAACACAACATCGTTAATTTATTGACTGCAATTTGCTGTAAAAATATAGCGCAGTATAAATAACAACAATAAAGTGAGTTTTATTATGTCTTATAAATATAATGGGTCTATGATCCAAATCGCACATCCAGTGCAATCAATTTCAGTAAACAAACATCGTGTAATATTCAGCGATACACAAGGTTTAAAAAATGCATTGTTTCAAAAAGCGAGTGATGCACGCCAGTTTGTTAAGTGGCTAAAAGCTAACTAAGCAGCACACAACTTTAATTGCCCTTTTATTATTGCAATTAATGATAAGATATTATGCCAGCCTTGTTGCTGGCATTTTACTTTCTAGTCCCTTATTGGTTACAATAGTTTTACAATAATAATGACTAGTAGCTGTTGTAATGCTCCGTGTATTTTTAACTTTTCTTATCTTTTGTTGTTTAAGCTCACTAAGTAATGCTAAAACCATAAATTGGTTAACGCACGACTTTGCACCCTATTATATTTTAAACGGTCAATATCAACATCAGGGCCGTGACGAAAGCATAATTTCATTACTTGAAAAGCAACTTCCTAATATTACCTTTAATCGAATGATCATACCTTCAGGTAAAGTAATTCAAGAACTGTCTAATAATTCACATAATGCGTGCGCGTTATCGCTTTATAAAAACGATTACAGGGAAGAGCATATTTATTTTACAGACGAGAGCTCAACAACAGGTCTTTCTCCTTCAATAGCAATGCATAAACGACTCGCCGATGCGCTAAATATAGCTGACTCAAATAAAGTGTCATTATTAGATTTAATACAAGAAAAAAAACTAACTCTGGGAGTCTCTATGAGCCGCTCTTACGGCCAAGAGATAGATTCCTTAATAAACACTACACCCACTATAGATCTAGTAATAAGACCTACGCGCGATAGCTTAGCAAGCCTTACATATATGCTTAATCTAAAACGAATAGATATTTTATTGGGTTACCCGAGCGAGCATTACTATTTAGCTAAATTAATGAATTTTGATAAAAACCTCACACAGCGAGCATTAATCGAATCCCCCGATTTAAGTTATGGTTTCATTGGGTGCACAAAAAACGAACAAGGTGCAGAGGATATAGCGCTTTTAAACGAACAACTAAAAAAATAAAACACACTAAACAATATAAGCAAATACTTCTAAGATGGTTACCAAAGCACTTAAGGCCACTGCTAGAAAAGAGAATTTTAGAAGCACAAACAAAAAACGCCACATAAGTGGCGTTTAACTACCTAATATAATAATTACTGGCGAATACCTTCAATAAATAAGCCAATATCTACATGAGTAGACGCGGGCCCTAAGTTATAGTCAATACCATAATCAGCAAGTTTTAGACTTGTTTCACCCTCAAAACCAACACGGTAGCCACCCCATGGATCTTTACCTTCCCCGACTTTGTCTATTTCAAACGTAATCGTTTTAGTTACACCGTGGAGCGTAAAGTCACCGGTAACGTTACCCGAATCTTCGTCACTAAATTTAATACTCGTACTTTTAAAGGTGGCAGTAGAAAACTTATCAACATTTAAAAAATCTTTACCACGTAAATGTTTATCACGCTCGGCATGGTTTGAATCTAAACTTGTAGTGTCTATATTTACCATAATTTTTGACGCATCAGGATTTTTAGCATCGTAACTAAATGTGCCGTCAAAAGTATTAAAACGACCATGTAACCAGCTGTAACCTAAATGTTTAATTTTAAAATTTACAAATGCATGAGCACCTTTTGTATCAATTACATAATCGGCTGCATCCACAGCCGTTGGCGACAGCATCGTTACAGCAGATAGTACTGTGCTTAATAATAATTTTTTCATTTTAGTCATCCTTTAATGGTTTGATCATTCTAACTAAGGTTTTATCTTTATCGATAAAGTGATGCTTTAATGCACCAAGTACATGCAATATTACAAATCCAATTAGTGTACACGCACCGTAATAATGTACTTTTCCTGCAATATCGGCTTGGTCATCAAAGGTAAAATCAAGCGCTGATACATTAAATAAAGTAAACACTTCTATTGGTCGCCCGTCTGCGGTTGAAATTAAATAGCCTGCAACAACAATAACAGCCAGTATAATATACATAACAATATGCGCCGTATGTGCTAATTGGTTCATGCCTTTACTTTCACCTAATGGTTTAGGGTGAGTAGATAAAGCACGCCATAAAATTCTAAATAAAAATACGGCCACAAGCGTAATACCAATACTCTTATGTAAATCGAGTGAGCCTTTATACCAGCTATCGTAATAAGTAAGCTCAACCATATATAAACCTAAACCAAACAGGCCAAAAATAGTCAGCGCCATGAGCCAATGCAAAATAATGGCGACAAGTCCGTAAGATGAAGGTGTATTTTTAAACATGTGTAACTTCCTATAATGCTATGGCGTTACAATATAGTGCACAGCCGTAAATGAAAATAACATTTACAAACACTTTACGTGCGTATACGCACAGAACTATGTTAGTTAACCTTAACTATGGATAATAAATCTATCTTAAACAGGTCGTTTTATAGGGTGGATTGTTCGCTTAGGTTGACATAAATTAAGCTCTCAGGGCTCACTTGCAAACAGGTAACAAGCCCTTCTTTAATGAGCTCAAGCATAGCTATGAAACTAACCACTACACCACTACGCCCTTCATCAGCCGTAAAAAGCGCATTAAATACCACCGCCGAGTTTGCTTGCGATAGCTGCTGTAATATTTGGCTCATTCTTTCTCGGGTAGAGAGTACTTCGGCAGTAATTTGATGATGTTCAAACGATTTTGCGCGCGCCATTACATCACTCAGCGCCAACATTAAGTCTTTAAGTTCAATATCGGGGAGATTTTGACTTGTATCTTCACTTATTGGCATAGCGGCATGCGCTATAAAAATATCACGCCCAACACGGGGGATATCATCGAGGTTTTCGGCGGCTTGTTTAAACAGCTCATACTCTTGCAGGCGTTTAATAAGCTCAGCGCGAGGATCATCTTCCTCTTCAAGTTCTTGGTGTACAGGGAGTAATAAGCGCGACTTAATTTGCGCAAGTAACGCAGCCATTACTAAATATTCACCCGCAAGTTCGAGTTGAAACTCGGTCATCATTTCAACGTAACTTACATATTGCTCTGTAATACTAAAAATAGAAAGCTCGAGTACATCAAGCTTATGCTTTTTAATTAAATAAAGCAGTAAATCGAGCGGGCCTTCAAAGGTTTCTAGTATTATTTCGAGCGCATCGGGCGGAATATATAAGTCTTCTGGTTTGTCTACAACCGCTTTACCATGCAAAAAAGCCAGTGGCAGCTTTTGCTGCACTGGCTTTTCACTACTTTTTGTATCAGCAGTACTTTCGCTCACTTGTTATTACTCAAACGGGCTTGTATCACCACAGCCAACACGCAATATTTTAATTTCATCTTCCGACAAATCGATTACCGTGGTTGCTTGCTCGGCCAAGTGGCCACCGTGAATAATTAAATCAACGTGTTTATCTAATCGCTCTAATATTTCATCAGGATCTGATTCTGTAAACTGCTCTCCGGGTAAAATCAAAGAACACGACATTAACGGCTCGCCAAGTTCGGCAAGTAACGCACAGGCAATTGGGTGTTCAATTACACGCATGCCAATGGTTTTTTTCTTATCGTTTAATAAACGTTTAGGGACTTCTTTTGTGCCTTTAAAAATAAAGGTATATGGCCCTGGCGTATTATTTTTTATTAACCTAAATAGCTGGTTATCTACGCGTGCGTAAGTAGATAGCTCCGATAAATCACGGCAAACTAGCGTAAAATTATCGTTTTTTTCAATACCACGAATACGCTCTATGCGCTCTTTGGCTTGCTTATTACCAATGTTACAACCAATGGCATAACCCGAATCTGTTGGGTAAACAACAACGCCGCCTTGTTTAATAATATCAACGGCTTGACTAATTAATCTCGGTTGCGGGTTATCTGGATGAATATGAAATAATTGACTCATGTTAATGCCCCTTCTTGTGCTTCCCAAGCTTGCCAAACACCTTGGCAGTCTTTTGGAAGGTATAAATTTTTGCCAAGCTCTAAATAGCTTGTCGGAAAATGAAAATCAGAGCCTTGAGAGCAAAGTAATTTGTACTCACGGCTGAGCTCACCTAGAAATTGGCGTTCACTTGGTGCCTGTTGAGGTTGTGCAACTTCCATTGCGTCTCCTCCTACACTTTTAAATTCTACTAATAATTTGCGTAGCCACTTGTTTGACATTTGATAGCTACTTGGGTGCGCAAGTACAGCAACACCACCAGCGGCATGTATTGCCTCTACAGCGGTTTGCATGGTGCACCAGCAACTAGGTACATAGCCTGTTTTGCCGCGCCCTAAGTACTTTTTAAAAACACCCGGGAAATTTTTAGCTACACCGCGCTCAATAAGGGCGCGTGCAAAATGTGCGCGCGTTATTTGCGCGTCTTTTGCCAGGTCTTTAGCTTGCTCGTAAATGCCATCAAAGCCATTTTTTGCAAGTCGAACACCAATTTCTAGCGCACGCTCTTCCCGTTTTTGCTGCTGAGCCGATAATAAAGAGGTAAGGTCAATATTATTAATATCAATATTTAAACCTACAATATGAATTTCGAAGCTTTCCCATTTGGTAGACACTTCGGTACCCGTTATTAATGAAAGCGGTAAGTTTTCTGCTTCAATAAATTGCTGTGCAGGCTTAATAGCTGCCACAGTGTCATGATCGGTAATAGCAAACACATCAATATTTTTATCAACAGCGCGATGCAATAATTCTTCAACCGTTAAACGCCCGTCTGAATGTGTGGTATGGCTATGTAAATCATATTTTATCAAAAGAAAACTGCTTAAAATTAAGGGTTACTGGTGTTTATGTAAGTATAACAACTTTTTTGACTAAATTGTTTTAAATAAACACTTGACACAAAAGCATAAGATACGTTTTACTGTAGCCACTTTGAGACACACTAAGAAATAACAACAATGATCAATTCAAACTTAAACACTATTTGGTGGTGGCACTCGTAATTATCGGGTGATGAATTGTCGTGTCTAACAAAAATTCAAAACCCGCAACTATGCGGGTTTTTTTATAACTAAATTTTACGAAACGTATACGTTAAAAATATTTAATAAATTTTGAGGCAGAAAAACATGAATAACGGTCTTACTCTTACACATCGTTGGTGGTGGCGCCTGATATAGCGGGACGGTAATGATCTGTTTGTAATTTAGATATCGTTATTCAAGCCCCGCATTGCAAAAGCATTGCGGGGTTTAATTTTTTGAGGGAATGAGGTTTGATTTTTAGTCATATAACTACCACACCAGGCGAAGTAACAAGCATAAAACAAGTACGCGACTATATTAGTAGCCCTCTTGCATTATATGCGGCACTTGATAAGCCTAACTCACTACTGCTTGAATCGGCTGAGATTGATTCTAAAGACAGCGTTAAGAGTTTAATTTTAGTCGACTGTGCCCTACGCATCGTATGCCAAGGTAAAGCAGTCACCGTTACTGCACAATCTAATAATGGTCAACAACTACTTAGCTATTTGCAAAGCAATGTAAAAAACTGCGACGCAACTTTGGATGGTGCAACACTTACCCTGTGTTATTTAGACACTAGCGGTGATACTGACGAAGCAAGCAAGTTAGTTGCAGATAATGCATTTAGCGCTCTTCGTACGTGTATTAACAGTATTAAAAGCACAACTAACAACCCATTTTCGTTATTTTTAGGCGGTGTATTTGCCTACGACATGGTGGCAAATTTTGAACAATTAAGTGATGTACCTGACGGCGAAAACACCTGTCCCGATTACGTATTTTATTTAGCCGAAACCTTAGTTATTATTGATCATCAAACACAAACAACTGAACTCATTGGTAATGTATTTAACGGTCCAGACGCACACGCTAACTGCTTTGAAGTAGGTAAAGAACTCGAGCGCTTAAATACACTTTGCGATAACGCAGCAGAGTTTAGCGCACCAATGCAAACTGGTCAGTGTGATGTAAGTGTTGATATAAGCGACGACACATACTGCGAGCAAGTTGTTAAACTTAAAAAGAACATTGTAGATGGTGATATTTTTCAGGTCGTGCCATCGCGTACATTCTCTTTGCCGTGTCCTGATTCTTTGCATGCTTATAGCCAATTAAAAAAGCAAAATCCAAGTCCGTATATGTTTTATATGCGCGATAAAGATTTTGTATTATTTGGTGCATCTCCAGAGTCAGCGCTCAAATACACAGTGCAATCTAAACAGGTTGAAGTGTACCCAATTGCTGGCACTCGCCCACGTGGCAAGTTTGCTAATGGGAAAATAAACCCAGACTTAGATAGCCGTATAGAACTTGAACTAAGAAACGATCAAAAAGAACGCGCCGAGCATTTAATGCTTGTCGATTTAGCCCGTAACGATGTAGCACGTATTAGTGTTGCAGGTACTCGCTTTGCTAAAGAGCTATTAAAAGTAGACCGTTATTCGCAGGTAATGCATTTAGTGTCACGTGTTGTAGGCACGCTTAAACCAGAGCTTGATGCACTGCACGCCTATCAAGCATGTATGAACATGGGCACGCTTGTTGGAGCGCCAAAAGTTCGTGCAGCTGAGCTTGTTCGTCAAACAGAAGGTAAGCGCCGTGGTAGTTATGGGGGTGCCGTAGGCTATTTAACGGGAGATGGCGCAATGGATAGTTGCATCGTTATTCGCTCAGCGTTTGTTAAAAATAACATTGCCTACGTACAGGCGGGTGCCGGTGTGGTATTTGACTCAGATCCAATTTCAGAAGCAAACGAAACTCGCGCTAAAGCACAAGCGGTTATTACCGCCATAAAATCTACGTATAAGGCGGTATAGAATGAGTAAAGCGAATCCTATAAAAATCTATTTTTTAGATAACTTTGACTCATTTACATACAACCTTGTGGATGAGCTAACAATGCTTGGCTGCGAACTTATTGTATACAGAAACAACATTAGCGCCGAGGTTATTTTTAATAAAATGCGCCAAGAGCAAAGCCAAGTGCTATTAGTACTTTCGCCGGGTCCCGGCACACCAAGTGATGCAGGCTGTTTAATGGAGCTTATTGAGCTATCTAAAGGTCACTTCCCTATGTTGGGTATTTGCTTAGGCCAACAAGCATTAACACAAAGTTACGGTGGAGTAATCGGTCACGCCGGTGAAACCGTACATGGTAAGTCTTCAATTATTAATTTAGGCGAGCATCCTGTATTTGATGGTATGGGCAATACAATGCCTGTGGCACGTTACCATTCATTAATGGCAACAAAAGTACCTGAAAATATTGATGTTATTGCCCAGTACGAAGATATCCCTATGGCTATTTATCATCATGATGACAATGCATTAGGTTACCAGTTTCATCCAGAATCAATACTAACGCCAAACGGCGCAATGCTACTTCAGCAAAGTGTCGCTTACTTAACACGCGCTAAATAAAAGAGGACATTATGAGTACACAACCAGAACAACCCATAAATGTTCAACTCGCTATTGAGCAACTAATTACTGGGCAATCATTAAGCTACGCAGATGCAAAAGCGCTGTTTGATGAAATAATGCAAGGTAACATGAGCGAGATAGAGCTAACCGCCCTACTTATAAGCCTTAAAATTAAAGGCGAAGTAAGCGACGAAATTGCAGGTGCTGCAGCTTCAATGCGCGAAAACGCCGTTGCTTTTACCACCAGCAGTACGCAACTTGCTGACAGCTGTGGCACTGGCGGCGATGGTTCAAACACGATTAATATAAGTACAACGGCTGCCATTGTTGCCGCCGCTGCCGGTATTAACATGGTAAAACATGGTAATCGCAGTGTATCGAGTAATTCAGGCTCTGCCGATTTACTCAAAGCGCTGGGCATAAATATAGATATGAGCCCAGAGCAAGCTGCAAAATGTCTTGAGCAAACCAATTTTACCTTTTTGTTTGCACCGCACTACCACAGTGGCGTGCGCCATGCGATGGGCGTGCGTACAGTGCTTAAAACACGCACTATTTTTAATATTTTAGGCCCGCTTGCTAACCCAGCTGCACCTGATGTGCAATTACTAGGTGTGTATAACGAAGCGTTATGTATGCCAATGGCACAAACGCTTAAAACTCTTGGTACAAAGCGCGCTATGATCGTTCATGGCTCTGGCACTGACGAAATAGCCCTACACGGTCCAACTACAGTTGTTGAGCTTAATAATGGTAATATTACCCAATATACGCTTAACCCAAGTGACTTTGACCTTGCAAACTATTCACTCGAACAGCTCGCTGGTGAAGGTCCGCAATACAACGCAAAAGCAAGCCTTGCTATTTTAGAAGGTAAAGGTATGGATGCACACAACGCTGCGATTGTGGTTAACGTTGCGGCATTGTTATACCTAACGGGTAAAGCTCAATCACTAAAACAGGCTGCACTACAAGTACAAACATTATTACGTTCAGGGCAAGCCATGAACACATTAAATAAAATTATTGAGGTAAGTAATGGCTAACGTATTAGACAAAATCGTTGCTGATAAAAAATTAGAACTGATTGAACGCAAAGCCGCTCGCCCGCTTGAAAGTTTTAAAGATCAAGCAGTGCCAACGAGTCGTGATTTTTACAAAGCACTTGCAGCTCCCGGCACACAGTTTATTTTAGAATGTAAGAAAGCATCTCCATCAAAAGGATTAATTAGAGAGCCTTTTGATTTAACAGAAATAACATCGGTTTATAAAAAATACGCTACCTGCATGAGCGTATTAACTGACGCTAAATATTTTCAAGGTAGCTTTGATTACCTCGAATTTGTACGCAGCCAGGTAGAGCAACCACTTATCTGTAAAGACTTTTTTATAGATGAGTATCAAGTATACATGGCACGAATTTATGGTGGCGACGCTATATTACTGATGCTTTCGGTACTTGACGATAAAAGCTATAAAGCACTGCACGCAGTTGCCGATTCGCTAAACATGTCGGTATTAACCGAAGTAAGTAACGAAGAAGAAGTACATCGTGCACTTGCCCTTGATGCACAAATTATTGGCATTAATAATCGTGATTTACGCGATTTAAGCACCGATTTAGCGACAACTGAAAAACTACGCAAGCTTATCCCTAATGACAAAGTGGTTATATCAGAATCGGGTATTTACACCCACCACGATGTAAAACGTTTAGCCCCATTATGCGATGGCTTTTTAATTGGCAGCTCACTAATGGGCGAGCACGATTTAGAAAAAGCATGTCGCCGTGTTATTTTAGGTGACAATAAAGTATGTGGTTTAACACGTACTCAAGATGCACAAGCCGCATATGAAAACGGTGCTAATTACGGTGGTTTAATTTTCATCCTAAATCGCCGCGCTATGTTGATTTAGATTGCGCAAAAGAGATAAGCCAAAGCGCACCACTTTATTTTGTAGGTGTATTTGTTGATGCCCCAATTGAGCAAGTTGCTCAATACGCAAGTGTGCTAAAATTGGCGGCAGTTCAATTACATGGTCAAGAAAGTGACGATTACATCGCTTCTTTGCGTACACAGTTACCTACCGGTTGCGAGATTTGGAAAGCACAAGCAATTAAAGATGTATTGCCAACCCCTGTAAATGGTGTTGATCGCCATCTTTACGATACGCACAGCGATACACAAGCTGGCGGTACTGGTAAAGCATTTGATTGGTCAGTGCTAGAAGATGCAACTACACCGTTTATGCTCGCTGGAGGCTTAAATCCAGACAATATTAAAGATGCGCTTTTTAAAGGTGCCTTAGGCCTTGACTTAAACTCAGGCGTTGAAGAATCTGCGGGTAAAAAGTGCCCTAACAAATTACATAATGCTTTTACAAGCATCAGAAATTATTGAGGTTAAAATGCAAAATCCAGCTTATTTTGGCGAGTTTGGCGGTATGTTTGTACCCGAGCTACTTGTCCCTGCGCTTAAGCAGTTAGAAAACGAATTTAACAAAGCACAAAAAGATCCTGAATTTCAGGCAGAGCTAAGTAAATTATTAAACGAGTATGCGGGTCGTCCTACGCCACTTACTTTAACGCGTAATTTAGTTAAAAATCCAAAAGTAAAACTGTATCTAAAGCGTGAAGACTTATTACACGGTGGTGCACATAAAACAAACCAAGTACTTGGTCAGGCGTTACTTACTAAGCGCATGGGTAAAAAACAAGTTATCGCTGAAACAGGTGCTGGTCAACATGGTGTTGCCACTGCACTTGCATGTGCATTACTGGGTTTAAAATGTCGTATATATATGGGTGCTAAAGACGTTGAACGTCAGCAACCTAACGTATTTAGAATGAAACTTATGGGTGCAGAAGTTATACCGGTAACGGCAGGATCTGGCACATTAAAAGACGCCGTAAACGAAGCTTTGCGTGACTGGTCAGCAAACTATGAAGAAGCGCATTACCTATTAGGCACAGCCGCAGGTCCTCACCCATTCCCAACAATTGTACGTGAGTATCAAAAAATTATTGGTGAAGAAGCAAAACAACAAGTACTTAAAGCAGAAGGTCGTTTACCTGACGCTGTTATTGCCTGTGTTGGTGGTGGTTCAAATGCAATTGGTATGTTTACCGATTTTATTGACGAGCCAAGCGTTAAATTAATTGGTGTTGAACCTGCTGGTAAAGGCCTTGATACAAATGAGCACGGTGCAACAATTTGTAAAGGTACTAAGGGCATATTACACGGTACTTATACGTACATTATGCAAAATGATGATGGCCAAATTGAAGAGTCTTACTCTGTATCAGCGGGCCTTGATTACCCAGCTGTTGGCCCTCAGCATGCATTTTTACATGAAACAGGTCGTGCGCAATACGTCGGTATTACAGATACAGAAGCGCTTGATGCGTTTCAATCGCTGGCTAAAAACGAAGGTATTATTCCAGCACTTGAATCAAGCCATGCGATAGCTTATGCACTTAAATATGCAGAAGAGCAAACCGAGGAAAGTGTTATCGTAATTAACTTAAGTGGTCGTGGCGATAAAGATTTAGCACACGTTCACAATGTACTATCTGAAAGAGGTCAGCTATGAGCCAAGTAAATACGGATCGTTACGGCAAAATGTTTGCAGCGCTTAACGAGCAAAAACAAGGTGCGTTTGTACCATTTGTGACTATTGGTGATCCGGGCAAAGAGCAAAGCGTTGCGATTATTAAAAGCCTAATTGACGGTGGCGCAGATGCGCTTGAACTTGGTATTCCATTTTCAGACCCTATTGCAGATGGTCCTGTGATTCAAGCGGCTAATATTCGCGCGCTTGACGTAAATATTAATACCCAAGATTGTTTTGATATTATAAAAGAAATACGCCAGTACAATGCCGACATCCCAATTGGTTTATTATTGTATTCAAACCTTGTTTTTAAACGCGGCGTAGAAGCGTTTTATAAAGATGCAAAAGCGGTAGGTGTAGACTCTATTTTAGTGGCTGATGTGCCTCTACATGAGTCTAAAATGTTCAGAAAATCAGCAATAGATAATGGCGTAGACCCAATATTTATTGCAACACCTAATGCAGATGACGATACGC
The DNA here is from genome assembly GCF_000239855.1 of Pseudoalteromonas sp. BSi20652. Classification (GTDB taxonomy): domain Bacteria; phylum Pseudomonadota; class Gammaproteobacteria; order Enterobacterales; family Alteromonadaceae; genus Pseudoalteromonas. The sequence goes on from NZ_BADT01000123.1 coordinate 18,746, forward strand.
TTCGTCAATGCGCCTCTTATGGTCGTGGATATACTTACTTACTGTCGCGCGCGGGTGTAACCGGTACCGATACAAAAGCACAAATGCCTGCAGGTAACATTGTCACTAAATTAAAAGAATACCATGCAGCCCCTGCTCTTTTAGGGTTTGGTATTTCAACACCAGATGATGTAAAAGCGGCACTTAAAGCCGGCGCAGCAGGTGCTATTTCAGGCTCTGCTGTAGTTAAAATTATTGAAGCTAACCTTGATGATTTAGACGCAATGACAACGCAGTTAAAAACCTTTGTTAGTGAAATGAAAGCCGCAACCGCATTATAAAAAGTGTAAATTTACGCATTAAAAAAGGGCATTTAAAATGCCCTTTTTGTTTTTTACCAAACGTTTTTTAATAACCAAGCGTTTTAAAAACCAAATTAGTGAGCTTGGTGTTTACCCTCTAAAATCTCTTCAATAAATTTAGCATTAAATGCTTCTAAATCTGCTGGGCTTCGGCTTGTTACTAAACCTTTATCTACACATACTTCTTGGTCAACCCAATTAGCGCCTGCATTAATTAAATCGCTTTTAATACTAGGAAAAGAAGTAATAGTACGGTCACGCAATTTATTAATTTCAGCTAACAACCACGGTGCATGACAAATAGCAGCAACCGGTTTGTTTTTTTCTGCACCGAAAAAACCATCGATAAACGCTTTAGCGTCTCTGTCTTGGCGTAAACTGTCTGGGTTAAATAAACCACCAGGAAGCATAAGTGCGTCGTAATCAGCGGGGTCTGCATTTGTGACTAGTTTATCTACTGTTACTTTATCGCCCCACTTGTCTTCATCCCAGCCCGTAATTTGGCCTTCTTTAATTGATATTATTTCGATATCCGCACCGGCATCAAGTAATGCGCTGCGTGGAGATAAAAGCTCACTTTGCTCAAATCCGTCAGTGGCTAAAATTGCAATTTTTTTGCCTTGTAAACGTGTGCTTCTTTGTAATGTACTCATTGAGTGCTCCTTATCTTCTTAAAAACATGTTCGTAACACTCTATAAGAAGCATAATGCATGCCGAGACCAAGTAACTGAAAGTAATGAACTTAATTAAATTAAAGTTTTTAATGCTCTGTAAATCATTTAGACAACATGAAAAAAATACACAGCACATAAAGTAATTTATTTATAAAAAGATTAAGGAATGATCAGCTTTAGATACAATCCTTTAGCGCTTTAGCTGGTTTAAATACCGCTTTATTTGCGCCTTCTATTTCAATAGCAGCGCCTGTTTGCGGGTTACGCCCAGTACGCGATGGATAGTAACTTAGTGCAAATGTACCAAAACCATTAATTTGAACCTGATCACCCTCAGAAAGCGATTTAGTAATTACTTTTTGTAAACTGGTAAGTGCTGCTTGAGAATCTTTTTTTGTTAATTTACTTTTGCATGCAATGGCAGCAACAAGTTCTGCTTTGTTCATTTTAGGCTCCTAAATACACGCCAAATCAGTGTTGGTTAAGCGTGGGAATATGATGATATGAAAAATACCAAACCAAATTGGCAATAAAGCCACGCAGGCTAAGGGTTGCAGAGCAACAAGTCAACCTTGTAGTTCATTAGCTTTGTGTGGTAAAAAGCCTGTGACTTTTTTTTGTATAATTTAGGTAAGCTATGCACGCATTAATTGAATACATCCCACTCATACTGTTTTTTGCAGTGTTTAAGCTCGTCGATATTTATTGGGCTACCGGTTTATTAATGGCCACTACGCTCATTCAAGTTGCTTATAGCTACTTTAAACACGGCTCCGTGCCAACTCGTCAGTGGATATTTTTTGGCATTGCTGCTGTATTTGGTACGTTAACGCTGGTACTTCATGATGAGCAATACATAAAATGGAAAGCAACACTCATATACGCAGGTTTAAGTTTAACGTTACTTGTTAGCCGTTATGTACTTAAGAAAAATCTCGTTAAAAAAGCGCTTAGTTCAATACTCGAAAGTGCTAATGATACAAAACAAGCCATTGTTGTCCCAGAGCCATTATGGAACAACTTAAATTTAATGTGGGTCGCTATCACCGCGGGTATCGCGGCACTTAATATATATATAGCCTACACTTTTTCACTCGACTTTTGGGTTAACTTTAAGGTGTTTGGCTTAATGGGTATTACTTTTGTTAGTATTTTTGCCACTATTATTGCCTTGTACAAATACCTTCCTGATGAAGAAGAACCAGCAAAGTAAGTTTTTCTTGTCATAAAAATGTCGTCTTAGCTTGATAGTTTAATAAAAAACGTATGTTGAGACGACCTTGAACGCCAATCAATATCGCTGGTTTGAATTTACCCTGATTTTTATTTTGCTACCCTTGCTAGGTTTTGGCTTACGAGAGTATTTAGCTAATTGGCTGGTTCCTGCGCTTATTATACTGATGAGTGTGTGTTGTATGCTGCTACTGAGCGACCCGCATTTTAAACGTTTTAGACTTACAAGCCTTGGGCAATTTTCTGCTGTTAAGAGACGTTTATTTAGCTTCTTCTTTTTAGGCGCGCTTTTCTCGGGTATGTTTTACGGCATTATCCACCAAGGCAATTGGTTTGTCCTTCCTCGCACTTCGTTTAATGATTGGCTTTTACTGTTGGTGCTGTATCCAATACTGTCGGTTATTCCTCAAGAATTAATATTCAGAACGTATTTTTTCCATCGCTATAAACGCATCATGCCAAAAAAAGCAGTCCGCATTATAGTAAGTGCGAGTGTATTTGCATTGGCGCATGTTGTGTATGCAAACTGGATAGCAGTAGGGTTAGCATTTTTAGGCGGGATGCTATTTGCTTACACCTATGCACAAAGCCGTTCAACCTTTGTATGCGTTATTGAGCATAGTTTATGGGGGCTTTGGATGTTTACACTGGGGCTTGGCAGCTACCTCGACTCAGGCGCATTTAATTAGGCTGTGATGATTTCCATAATAGCGGGTTATAATGCATAAAAAAGCCGCGACAAGCGCGGCTCTAATAATTTTATTTGCATTTAAAAACCAAATATTTTTAAATCAAAAAACTTAGTCGCGACCGTGTTTATAAAAATCACTAATAAGATAATTGGAATAAACGTTGAAAGCGAAAAGTTAACGTACTTTTCCATCAAGCTTCCGGCATAATTAGGCGAACCCAAGCTTAGCTCTTGTGTTAAACGTGCTTTTTTCCAGCGGTACATTACAAACAAACACACCATTAAGCCATTAAGCGGTAAAATGGTGTCGTAAAATACATCAACAATAATATCAAAAAAGCTCTTGTTAACGCCGCCATAATTAGTGAACGATGTAAGGCTGTCAATCATACCAAACGACATTGTACATAAAATAGTAAGTACACCGGTTGAGAGTGTAAGGATACCCAATGCTTTTTTACGGCTAATACCTTTACGGTCACTGAGTGTTGCTGTCGGTACTTCTACTATTGAAACAAGTGAAGTAATCGCTGCAAAAAATACTAATAAGAAGAATGAGAACGCAACAATAGATGCACCTATATAACCAATATCATTTTGCAGTGCTAATAATATTTTAGGAAGGTATACAAAAATCATTGATACAGACGAGTCAGAAAGCGCTGATGGGTCTGTGTTTGGATCAAAGCTAAATATAGCGGGTAACACCATTAGGCCTGCTACAAACGCAACCAATGAGTCGGTAATAGCAACCATTTTAGCGCTACTTACAATGTCGTCCTTTTTAGAAATGTACGACGCGTAAGTCATTAATATACCCATACCAAGCGATAGCGAAAAAAACGCTTGGCTTAATGCGCCATTAAGCACACTTGCACTCATCTTAGAAAAATCAGGAATAATGTAGTATTTAACACCGGCCATTGCGTTATCAAGCGTTAATACATAAGTAACTAAGGCAAGTAGCATGACAAGTAAAGCTGGCATTAAAAATTTAGCGGCTTTTTCTATGCCTTGTTTAACACCCCCTAACAAAATTAAATTAACAATAATAACGACAACGGCCATGTAACCAAACACGGTGTAACTATTTATAAAAACACCAAAGTGGCCAGGATCAGCAAGTAAATCTAAATTACCAAGGCCTGTTTGCGTCAGGTAGCCAAAAATCCACACGGTAATTACCATGTAAAATACAGCAATCATAAATGGTGTTAACACGGCTAAAAAGCCTGCAAATTTCCATTTTTTGTCGTTATTTGCTAATAGCTTGTAAGAGCCTAGAGGATCTTTTTGCGCGTTACGTCCCATTGCCATTTCAGCCATCATGACTGGTAAACAAATGAATACGACAAATAAAGCGTAAATCAATAAAAATGCGCCACCACCATTTTTGGTAGCAGAAACAGGAAAACCAACTAGATTACCAATACCCACAGCCGAGCCGGCTGCCGCTAGTATAAATCCGAGACGGGAACTAAATCGTTCTCTATTATCGCTCATTCATAAAACCTTTTTATTATTTTGTATATTCCAGCGACTCTACCAGTGTTACACAGAGATTTTCAAGCAATTACAGCTTAAAAATAAAATCGAAGTGTAAACCTGTGTAAATACGCTTTTAATTCACCAATTTTCAACCCTGTGGTAGTATTGCGTTAATCAAATTTAACAATTTTTATGAGATTCCTTATGTTGTACATGATTCACTCAACAGATGTTGAAAACAGCTTAGAGCTTAGAAAAGCAGCACGCCCGGCACATTTAGCACGCCTTAGTGAGCTTGATTCACAAAACCGTTTATTTACTGCAGGTCCGTTTCCGGCAATTGATAACGAAGACCCTAAAGAAGCAGGTTTTACTGGTTCATTAGTTGTTGCTGAGTTTGAATCAATAGAAGCAGCTCGAGAGTGGGCAGCAGCTGATCCTTACGTTGCCGCTGGTATCTATGAAAATACAATTGTTAAACCTTTCAAAAAAGTGTTCCCTGCTTAAAAGTGTATTAAACCCTAAGAGCGTGCGTTGCACTGTAATTCAGGGTTTGTTCACAAGATTTTAATTAAAATTACTAAGATAAAAGCGAATTTAGCGTTTTTACTTGAATTTTAGTAACTTAGTTAATTAAACTAAGTGAGTCTGGTCTAGGAGTTTTCCATTATGCGTGTATTATCAAGTCTCGGTTTTATTGCTTGTGTTAGCTTTGCTAACTTTGCCCAAGCAGCAACAGCCACTCAAGCATCTTATGCTGAGGTAGACAAAAAAAAAGCAGTAATACTCGCAAAGAAAACAATAGGCGGCAAGACCTTAAAAATCACCGAAAAAACAGATTTTTATACCGTACGAATACTCAAATCTGACGGCCACGTCGTTGATTTACATATAAATAAAAAAACCGGCGAAGTGAAGAAGGATTAAAAAATGCGAATTTTAGTTATAGAAGACGATTTACATTTAGCAGACAACTTACGTAATGCCCTAGAAAAAGAGCGTTACAGCGTGGATTTATGCCACGATGGTGAAGCAGGTCTTTTCCACATTACAGAATACCCACTTGATATGGCCGTAGTTGATTTGGGCTTACCTAAAATAGACGGCATTGAGTTAATTAATAAAGCACGAGCACAAGGTATCACTATCCCTATTCTAATTTTAACAGCACGCGATCGCTGGCAGGATAAAGTAGAAGCATTAGATGCGGGCGCAGATGACTACTTAACAAAACCATTTCATGTTGAAGAACTTATTGCACGTTGTAATGCGTTAATTCGTCGTAGTGCTGGTAAAGCAAATCCAGAAATGACTGCCGGCCCTATTAAAATTCATACACGTTCACAACAAGTGTGGGTTGACGATAAAGAACTTAGCCTTACAGCTTACGAATATAAAGTACTTGAATACTTAATGGTAAATCCGCAAAAAGTAATTTCTAAATCAGAACTTACTGAGCATATTTACGACCAAGATTTCGACCTTGATTCAAACGTAATTGAAGTGTTTGTACTACGTTTGCGTAAAAAGCTTGACCCTGAAGGCGTACTAAACCCAGTAGAAACACTACGTGGGCGTGGTTACAGGCTTAAAAGCCAGTGGTAATACCGCAAATATCGTTAAAAATAAGGCAAGGATTTATCCTTGTCTTTGTTTTATTAGTCGCACTCCCCATATTATTTTACTCAATTGGCAAAGCGTATTACGCTTCACTTGTAAATGCGACAGAAAAAACCCTCGAGGCACAGCTCTACTCGCTAATATCTGAAGTCGACTTTACTGAGCATGGTATTATTATGCCCAGCACTATTTTAGCGCCTGAGTTAAACAGATTAAATTCAGATACCTACGCAATGATTTACCGCGATGATGACCCTGTTTGGAACTCAGAATCGGCTGTAAATTTAAACTATGTACCTCAACAAATAGAAACCAAAGCAGGTGCCGCCGACTTCAGGCGCGTGGAGTACAATAATACCGCGTACTGGCAACTTAGCCTGACTGTAATTTTAAACAACATAGATCAATCAGAACAAGCTCGCTTTATATTAGTTAAACGTAACGACGCATTACTTCGTTTAATGGATGGCTTTAAGCAAACCCTTGTTGATTGGATGTTTATAATGGGAATTGCAATTGCAGGCCTTATGGCGGTTGGTTTTATTTGGAGCGCTCGCCCACTTCAACGACTCGATAAAGAAATTAAAGCCATTGAATCGGGTGATATTCAAGAAATAAAAGGCCTTTACCCTATTGAATTGCAAACAATAAAAGCAGATTTAAATTTATTACTTGAGTCACAACAGCGCCAAAAAGAGCGTTATAGGGCATCATTAAGTGACCTTGCTCATGCGCTTAAAACACCGCTTGCAGTACTCAAATCAAGCCCATTAGCTAACGACGCCGATGCACAAGAACAACTCGACCGTATTAATGTGATGATCGAACACCAATTAAAACGTGCTGCAACGGGTGCATCGGACACCTGGAAAAAACAAACGCCCATTAAGCCAGTACTCGATTCAATACTCAGTGCAATGGCGAAAGTGTACCGTGATAAAGACATTATTTTTAATTGTATTGTTTCTGATAAAGACTACTTTTTGGGTGATCAAACCGATTTAATGGAACTACTTGGAAACTTAATCGATAACGCCTGTAAAGCATGTCGCTCGCAAGTAGAAATACATGTCATTCAAAGTAAAATACTGTGTATTAATATTAGCGATGATGGTCCAGGCGTGCCAGAGGACAAACGTGAATCTTTGCTAACACGCGGTACTCGCCTTGATACATACGAAAGTGGGCATGGAGTAGGTATGGCAATTGTATCTGATTTAGTTAAGTCGTATCACGGTACGCTTACCATAACCAACGCTGATAATTTAGGCGGCGCTCAATTTATTTTAGAGTTTAATTACAATGACAAAAAGTAACCGTTTATTAAAACTAACCGCGACTGTTTTATTAATCGTAAGCCAACACAGTTTTGCAGATGAGACATGTACTTTAGCCGCTAAAGCAACCACAGATGAAGCTAAGCGTTATATTCAATGCTTAGATACTCAAATTAACAAAGCAAAATTAGTGCAAGGAAGTTGGATACAAAAGCGTAAATATGAGTTGACCACTTCACAAGAAAGTACAGGCAATACACAAGTACTCCCTTTGTTTATGCGAAGCATTAGTAATAACGAAAAATACCTAGAAAGCGCCTGTCAATGGCGCTATTTAATAAAACTACCCAACGCTACAGCAGCAGCCATTAGTTATAAGCTGTGTGAAATTAAGCTTATAAATCAATTTACAGAATCACTAAAACAACCATTTTAATGTAACTTAGGCAAACTAAATTAGTTACGTCTCTCTACTTGCCCCTCTAGCCTACTTGACAATTTATTCATATCAAAACAAACTACCTACTAGTAGATTGTTAAATGGCTGATAGGTAAATAAATGACTAAACCAGTAATAATTATAGGTGGCGGACTTGCCGGCTTATACAGTGCGTATAAATTACAATTGCTTAATATTGAGTACTTATTACTGGAAGCTAAATCGCGATTAGGCGGCCGAATTTTTGCCGCGCAATCACCAATGAATAACGATGTTAATTTTGATTTGGGCCCTACGTGGATATTTCCCCACCAACCAAAAATTCAAGCTTTAGTAAAGTCACTCAACTTAAGTGTATTTGAGCAATACAACAAAGGTGATGTGTTATATCAAGCACCTGATTCCATGCAACCTCAACAAATTGCTGGTGCTGGGGAAATGCAACTATTTAGACTCAAACACGGCATGAATACCTTAATCACTGCCTTATATGAGCAACTTAATCCTGATTCAATATTGTTAGAACACAATGTCACTGAGCTTAAAAAAGATGATAATAACTGGCAAATTACGGTTAATCACTTAGGCAAAATAAAGCACTTTACTACTGAAAAACTAATTTCGGCAATCCCAGCTCGTATGGTTACGACGCATTTAACGCCTGAACTATGGGCTACTCCAACACTCATAAACCGCCTCAGAAGCGTCCCTACATGGATGGCAGGACAAGCCAAATTTATAGCTACTTTTGAACATGCATTCTGGCGTGATAAAAACTTATCAGGGCAATGCTTTAGCCGCGTAGGCCCCATGGTCGAAATTCACGATGCCAGTGCAGAAGATAGCAATTTCGCCGCATTATTCGGCTTTATAGGCGTACCCTACTTATCACGAAACCAAGTAACTCAAGAGCAATTAATTCAAGCCTGTGCCCAGCAGCTAAGCTACTTTTATGGTAAGGATGCTAAAAAGGCAACGGGGTATTTTATTAAAGACTGGGCAGACGATAAGTTTGTAGCTAACAGAGACGATCAAACTCAACCTTCGCAGCACCCAGAATTTGATTTTTCAGGCTTAGATGAGCAATTAAATAACTTGAACATTCATTTTGTAGCGAGTGAGTTTGCAAAACAAGAAGCTGGATATTTAGAAGGCGCAATAAACGCGGTGGATGACGCTATTAAATTGTTTGTTAATTAATAGCCCTGTATTTGCTGATAACTTAACCATCAAGGGCTTTAATTTTACAGCCCTTGATGGTTATAGGTGTTAGTTATTTTTAGCAACGTCTTCACCACTACCTAGTAAAGTGGCAACCCACTTACCTTCAGCACTGGCTTCTAAGCCTATTTTAACAATCATAGTTAATGGCACAGATAAAAGCATACCCACAGTGCCTAATAACCAGCCCCAAAATATTAATGATAAAAATACCACTAGCGTTGAAAGACCCAGCCCTTTGCCCAAAAATTTAGGCTCTACGATATTGCCCATTACCGTATTTATTGTTAAATAGCCTGCAGCAACCAATCCCGCAATTAACGGGCCTTGAGTAATAAGTGCAAGTAATACAGCCGGTACAGCCGCAATAATTGACCCTATGTTTGGAATGTAATTGAACATAAATGCCAATACGCCCCACAGCACAAAGTAGTCAACGTCTAAAATCCATAAATAGAACGCAGCAATAATACCCGTACCTAAACTTACTAGCGTTTTAATTGCCAAATATGAATTAATAGACTCTAAAAAGCGGTCAATTTGCTTCATTTTGCTATCAGGATCTTCAAGTGCCATGTGTATTTTATTGCTCAGCATTGGCCCTTCAAACAACATAAAAACAACGGTTAAAATAATTAAAAACATGTTTGCCATTACGCCACCTAAACCGGTGAGCATATTAGTGGCTACATCAACCATTTTACCTGGGTCGAACATATTGATTAACTGTTCTTTATTTATCAGTATATTGTATTGAGATGCTAAATCTACCAGCCATACAAATTCCTCTTTGAGTTGTGTTTTATACTCAGGAAGTTGCTGCGAAAAATCGTTTATCGATTGCCCTACAAGCCCACCTAGGCTTATACCTAAGCCAACTATAATAAGCACTACCAACATAACAGCAATACCTTTAGGAATTCGGTAGCGCGCAAAAAACTTGATAAGCGGATTACAAATAATGGCAATAAACGCCGCCAAAATAAATGGAATAATAATTACACTTGCTGCTTTTATGCCTGCGAGTACCACCACCAAGGCAGCAAAAACTATTAAGCTTTTATTTACTCCAGTTAAACTTGCCAATTCATTAATCCTTTTATTGTTTATATGCCCCAAGTGTAAGGCAAAAGCTAATTAAATGAAATATTTACCAAGTGATCATAAAAACTCATTTTACGTATAAATTTGCAAAGCAGTTGACTAGCGAGTATACATTTTAATCACTTGCTACTATTTTACCGTAAGGATTAACAATGCATATATTTATTACTGGGGCGACAGGTTTAATAGGGTCACACTTATGTCCTTTTCTACTTCATCATAATCAAGTTACTGTGCTCAGCCGAAACACAACAAAAGCAAATGTACTACTGAGCCATAAGGTGCATGCCGTTAATGACATAAATTTAGTTGATTTCAATACTGTTGATATTGTTATTAATTTAGCTGGTGAACCCATTGTAAATAAGCGTTGGAGCGACAAACAAAAACAAATAATACGCGATAGCCGTATTGGTATTACAAAGCAAATTAGCGCGGCGATTAACGCTTGTAGTAAACCTCCACATACGTTTATCTCAGGTAGCGCTGTAGGTTTTTATGGCCGACAAAATAGTCAATCCATTGATGAAAGTTTTGAAAACCCACATCACGAATTTAGCCACCAGCTTTGTAAAGACTGGGAAAATGCAGCACTACTCGCGCAATCAGAACAAACCAGAGTGTGCCTATTGCGAACGGGTATAGTTTTAGCTAAAAAAGGTGGAGCATTAAGTAAAATGTTACCTGCTTTCAAACTTTGCTTAGGCGGCCCAATAGGAGATGGCGAGCAAGGTATGTCGTGGATCCATATAGACGATATGCTCCAACTTATTCTTTTTGTTATTAAGCATCCAGAAATATCTGGCCCTGTTAATGCAACTGCGCCAAATCCTGTAAGCAATGCTCAATTTAGTAAAAGCTTAGGTGAGGCATTATCACGCCCTGCATTTATCCCTATGCCCGTAGCTGTACTTAAGATACTCATGGGTGAAATGTCAGACTTGCTTACAACAGGGCAATTTGTAATCCCTCATAAAGCACAAACTAATAAATACCGTTTTCATTATCCTGATATTAAATCGGCCTTGGAGAGCTTGGTTTAGCAAACTTTAAAAATGATTAAGCTAAGATTATTGAAAGTTAAAT
>NZ_BADT01000122.1 GCF_000239855.1 Pseudoalteromonas sp. BSi20652
ATAGGTTGCTAATCTTTCAAGGCTCTTCTGAGAATTTTACCTACATTAGTTTTAGGTAACTCATCCCTAAACTCGACGAGTTTTGGAACCTTGTAATTAGTTAAATTATCACGACAGTGTTTTATTATATCTTTTTCAGTTAAAGATGGGTCTTTTTTAACAACAAAAACTTTAACTTGTTCACCACTTGCATCGTGAGGGACACCAATAGCTGCCACTTCCAGAACACCTTCGTGCATAGCAACAACTTCTTCTATTTCATTAGGGAAAACATTAAAGCCAGATACAATAATCATATCTTTTTTACGATCCACTATAAAAAAGAAACCTTCATCATCATAAGTAGCTATATCACCTGTTGCAAACCAACCATCTTTTAAACATTCAGCGGTAGCATCCGGACGTTTATAGTAACCCACCATTACTTGTGGACCTTTAACGCATAACTCACCTGGCTCTCCTTTTGCTGCTTCATCACCATTATCAAGAACAAGCTTAATATCAGTGTTAGGCGCTGGTAGTCCAATCGAGCCATTGTAAGATTCT
>NZ_BADT01000121.1 GCF_000239855.1 Pseudoalteromonas sp. BSi20652
GCGGGGCTTTTTTAATAAGTGTTAGTTATTAATCAACACTCATTGTTTTGGTCATTACAGAACTTGCTCGACCGGCAGGTTTGATTGAACCGGCACGTAAACCACTGTCTGGAACTAGTTCACGTTTATCGTGAGCCATTGCTACAGACGTATGTTTTACTTCGCTATCAGCTACAGGGGTAGGCTGTGCCATTGGCGCACTTGCAGCCCCTTGAGTTACCGATGTTTTAACATGCGGTACTGATTTTACTGGCGCTTCAACTTTAGCTGGCTCTTCAGTTACTACTGGCGCTTCAACTTTAGCTGGCTCTTCAGTTGCTACTGGCGCTTCAACTTTAGCTGGCTCTT
>NZ_BADT01000120.1 GCF_000239855.1 Pseudoalteromonas sp. BSi20652
TCTTTTAAATACCACTTACTTTAAATTAAAAGCCAGTATTAAAACTCCCTATTTTTATTATTGTTTATCGCCTTCTTAGATGCACAACAATGTGCTTATAAACTTAGTTTGTGCCCAGAGTAACCTTATTAGTGATGGTTAATATTAATCTGCAGTAATGCTTAGTTAATTTAAGGGATTAAACCTGACGCTAGGGTGTTAAAAATTCTTATATAGAACAACTAAATAACGAATTCTTTCCTAGTTATCGACATGATTTTTCACCTCAAAATAGACAACTTATTAAAGCGAATTGGTTTAATAACTCTTTATATTTTCGTATTAAAGTGTTTATGGCTCCAAAATAAAATGCTTACTAAAGCTGTTTTAGTTCTAAGTAGTAAAAAACTTTTTGCTTAATAGTTATTCAGCAACGACTGGACTAATTTTTTATTGATTTTTAAGTAATTGTAGCTAGTAGACAAGGTCGAATGAGTAGGTAATAATAAACATTATATTAACTTTAATACACCGGTGTTAATCGAGATGCCCAGAGGTTTAAGTGATGTCTCAAAGAAGTAAGTGGGCACTAGCTATTGTATTAGGGCTCTTAGGTGGTTTTGCTAACCTTTCGCCATTGTATTTTTTCGACAGTTCAGAATTTTTATTTGGTCAAGCCTTTGTTCTGTGCAGCTTAGTATTTACCGGATTACGTTACTCCTGCCTTAGTTTAGCCATTGTTTCAGGTTTTTTGTTTTACAGGTGGGGCCATTGTTGGCCGAGTATTGTGTATTTACTCGAGCTTATGTGGCTTTATACATTTTGTTTAAGGCGCTCTAAACCCATACTTCCTTTAGGGACTGTATTTTGGTTTTTGGTTGGCTTACCCATAGTATCTGTGATTGGGTATGTTGTGCTCAACTTACCTTGGCTAACACTGGTTGTTGCTGTTTCTAAGTATTTAATTAATGCACTAATAAGCTTGGCATTAGTCGATTTAATTAGTGTATTTATGCCTTATGCGAGCCGTGCTTATCAAGGCCAGCCTCTTGCACGCATTTTGAGTTATGTTGTCAGTGTTATTATTATTTTGGTTGTACTGCTCACCAGTGTGTTTTTGGTAAATGATCATTACTCGCGTTTAGAATATGAAGTTAACGCACAGCTTAAAGAGAAAGCTGAATCCATAAGTACACAACTTAATGATTACTTACAGTTTCATAAAAATGCTGTTGTGATGAGCAGTGATGCTATAAGTGCCGGATTGCTACCCCAGCAACAACTTAAACGCTTAATGGTTTTGTATCCTGGCTTTACAACCAGTTTATATGCTAATCCAAATGGTTTAGTTGAAACAAGCGTGCCTCAGGCACTTTTAAAAGGGTTAAGTGAGTCGCAACGTTATGTTAATGACCGCCCTTATTTTTCGAAAGCGCTTGAATATCCTCAGGGTTATAGCAGTGGTGTTTTTCAGGGTAGAGGACTAGGGAATGAACCTATTGTTGCGTTATCTGCACCTATATATCGTGATAATAAATTTTATGGTGTAGTTGAGGGGTCTTTAAAATTAGACCGTTTAGAGCGCTTTGTTCCTAATTTGTTTGAGTATAAAGGACAATTAATTGTTTTAGATGATCAGCAGAACGTTGTATACAGTTCTTTGGCGCAATTTCAAATACTGAGTGACTTTAAGGATCATGGTTTTACAACGTTTAATCTTGGAGATAATAAGATTTTTCGCTCCAATGATAACGAGATTTATCACAGTTATCAGTATGAAGACCCTCAAAGTGAATGGCGGGTTATAACATTTTATAACCGCAAGCACTTAAGTAAAGTGGTGGCAACAGCATGGTTACCTACCTTATTGTCGAGCTTAATTTTAATAATACTTGTTGTGATGTTTATTCATCAATTAGCTAATTTGTTGGTACAACCGATTATAGGTTTAACTCACCTGATGCATGGTTTTAGTAAAACCAAGAAACAAAAATTTAATACAGAGTCTAGCTGGTATGAAGTACTGCAGTTACAGCAGCAGTTTGAAATGCTTGGCACCGCTTTAAATCACTCAATAGAAAACTTGCAAGCCTCGAATATCAAAAACCAAGATCTCAATAGGCAATTAAGTCATTTTAATCAGCAATTAGAAGTTAAAGTAGCGGAACAAACAACGGAGCTTACTAAGGCGGTTAAGCGTGCTAATGAGGCTAATTTAGCTAAGTCACAGTTTTTAGCCAATATGAGTCATGAGTTACGTACCCCAATGAACGGTATATTGGGAATGGGAGAGGTATTGCTTCGGGATGAAACTTTAACTAGTGATCAAAGAGAGTTGCTTAATACACAACAAAAAAGCGCAACAAACTTGTTAAATATTTTAAATGATATTTTAGATTTTTCTAAGATAGAAGCTAATGCAATGCAAATTAGTCCGCGTGCTACTAATGTAGAGCCATTTATCGAAAACGTACAATCCTTGTTTACCCCGATCATAAACTCCGACGAGGTTGAATTTATAGTTGAGCGAGGTGCCCGTTTACCACAATGTATAAAAGTGGATGACTTACGCTTAAATCAAGTCATTATTAATTTACTCTCTAATGCTCATAAGTTTACTAAAGAAGGTTTTGTTCGTGTGTCGTTTGATTATTACGATCAAAAGACTAAAAGTGAGTGTTGCTGATAGCGGTATTGGTATTGCCAAAGAGCAACAAACATTTTTATTTAGTGAGTTTACACAGGCTGATGCAAGTGTTGCGCGTAAATATGGTGGCACAGGCCTTGGCTTGGCTATTTCGCAGGGCTTAATTAGAAAAATGCAGGGGGAAATACAACTACAAAGTGAAGCAGGTAAAGGCTGCACTGTTTCATTTGATATTAGTGCCCCTGAAGCCATTTACACCAAGCTGACTCCCGCTGTGTTTGAAGATAAAACAATGGCTATAGTAGGTAAAAAAATATTACTCGTAGAAGATAATTTTATAAACCGACAAGTTATTGCAAAAATGCTTGAGCCGAGTAAAGTTGTAATAACGGTGGCTGAAGATGGGCTTGAAGCACTTAATATACTAAAAAACAAATCGTTTGACCTAATTCTTATGGATTGTCAAATGCCTAATATGGATGGCTACGAATGTACCAAATACATTAGGGAGAATGAGCGTAAAAATGGCACCCATGTGCCAATTATTGCTATTACAGCTAATGCCTACGAAGACGATAAGCAGCGATGTTTAAATGTGGGTATGGATGACTTTGTATCAAAACCAATTAGTAGCCACGATTTATACACCGTTATCGGTAATGTTTTGAGTTAAACTTTGCCTTTAAATTCGTATATACATTTAGCATTAGTGTTATTGCAACAATGCAGTACTCGCTGCGCATAGAGCTATTAAAGTGGCATGCCAGTGAGTATGATTGCTTTGTTTTTTACCCTCATGGCTAACATCCATGTAAGAATAAGTAAAAACCGAGTAAAGCTTCCGCGTCCTGCTCACCCCTTTACCTACATCCATGTAGTAGACAACAAAGAGTAAATAGCGGCTAGGAAGAACCCTTTGGGCAGCGCCTGTTTGGTATTAATGCTACGTTATCGCCCATTTATGGGGAATACCATACTGCATAGGCTCTGCCTTGCCTAAATGCCAAACAGACTGCTGTAAATTTAGCTTTTAAAGATCAACAGATCCTAATAATGTAGAATTTATAATTTGTAGAGATATTTTCGCAAGAATTTATAGATAACACTACTGATAATTGTTATCATTTTTATTATGTTTTTTGTTGCTCCGGATTATAATGTTTAACTCTCGTTATTTGCCTTTTAGTATTACTGCCGCGTTGTCTGTTTTTTCTCATCTATCTTACGCCCAGCAAAATGAAAATATAGAAACTATTGAAGTAACAGGGCGAGCTCAACAGTTTTATTTAGAAACTCAAAGTAAAATTGGTACAAAGACTAATTTAGATCTTATTAAGCTTCCTCAGTCTGCTCAGGTGTTAACAGAGCAGCTTATTATTGATCAAGCTGCACGAGATATTACCGACCTATACCGCTCTATTGCTGGGGTTAGCGAGTACAGCTACTCAGGCGTTACATTTCGTGGTTTTAGGGATGACGAAAATGTATTTTATGATGGAGTACGTGGTGACCCATATTCGGGCTTTGGTGTGCCGCAGTTATTTAATGTTGAACGTGTTGAAGTATTAAAAGGGCCAGCCTCTGCTTTGTATGGCGGTGGCGAACCCGGTGGCATGATTAATTACGTAACCAAAAAGCCAAGCTACACACAAAAACGCGAATTAAAACTCACACTGGGTAATTTTAATACCCGTGGTGCATCACTCGATATGACGGGTGGTTTAAGCGATACAATGGCTTACAGGCTAGGGGGGTTTTATGAAAAGCAAGACAGCTTTCGTAATAACGCAGACTCAGCTAATACCGAACTAACAGGTGGATTGTTATTTGATTTAAGTGATTCAACAACCCTAACCACAAGTATTGACTACATAAAACAAGACCTAGGCGGAAACCGCCTACGTGGCGTACCGGTAGATGATAATGGCAACTTTCTTATAGACCCTTCTTATAACGCCAATGAGTCATTTGACTATCAAGATATGGAAGCTTGGGTACTTCAAGCAGAACTTAGCCATTATTTTAGTGATGATTTTTCTCTAAGTACTACGTTTCGCTACATGGATAACGAGCGAGACCAGGCCTACCATGAGTCTCAAAGCTGGGTAGATGTAAACGGTGATGGCGTTGCCAATATTGACGATGAAACTATTAAGCGTGAATACCGTAAGCAATTTCGTGCCAATAAAGAGGCAAGTGTAACCACCGATTTTGTTTATAATTTTGGACAAGGACAATTAGCCCATCAGTTTTTATTTGGTGGTGATTACCACACCGTTGATACCGAATATGACTACTTACGTGCCCGATATGAGGCCGATGGCGTCGCTAATTTAAATATTTTTAATTTAAACTACGGTGAAACCGATCCAAGTACTTATAACCTCACCGACATGAACCGCGATGGCGTCGATACCGACCGATTTGGTATATACGTTCAAGATGTAATTAGCATAGGCGAGCAATGGGCCGTAATTGCAGGCTTACGCTACGATTATTTTAAAGAACTAAATAAAGAAACGGGTTTTAGTTACTCTGATAACGGTGTTACGCCTCGTGTTGCTGTTACTTATCAACCTGTCGAAAATACATCGGTATATATTAATTACTCTGAAAGCTTTAATCCAACATCGTCGGGCGATCAAGAAGATGTGGTAGGCGAAGGTAACTTAGACCCAGAAACAGGTAAGCAAACCGAGCTGGGTATGAAAAACCAATGGCTTGACGGCAAAATAATGAGCACGTTTGCAGTTTATCAAATTAATAAACAAAATGTGGTAATGAGCAACCCTGACGATACCGGAGTGGGTGATGGTATTACTGCACTTTTAAATATAGGTGAGGTAGAAAGCCGAGGGTTTGAAACGACGTTAGTAGGTGATCTATCTGAGTATTGGACAATAACAGCTAACTACGCATATAACGATACAGTCGTGGTTGAAGGTGCATTAGGCGAGATTTTTTCAGATACATTTGGTGATGGCTCGCGCTTTGCTAATGCACCACGTCACCAAGCGGGTTTATGGTCACGCTTCTGGCTAGATTCGATTAATTCATCAATAGCTTTTGGTGCTAACTATGTTAGTGAGCAAGTGAGCTCCGATGGTCAAAAAGTAAAACCATTTACTGTATTTGATATGAGCTGGACGAGTCGCTTTGACGACGTATTACTGAGTGTAAATATTAATAACTTGTTTGATAAAGAATATGCGGTTAGTGGATTTAGTGAGCGAAACGGCCACTTTCCTGGCAGCCCTCGTGAGATTGTTGGGCAAATAACCTACAAGTTTTAATACTTATTAGCGCGAGGGTCACTCGCGCTTTGTTTTAGTATCGTCTTGCACCTTTTTATCGCTATTAAATTTAGCGGATTCTTGAGTAGTGTTAATAGCCGTAATAGGGAAGGGAATAACAATGCCTTCTTTTTTATAGCGTTTATGCAGGGCTTTTATAAAAGCAGATTTAACCCAAAAGCGATTAAAGTATTCTTTAGCTCTAAGCATTACCGTAAAGTTAATACTTGAGCTGTCAAACGTATGATAAACCACAAACGTGTTGTAATCATCTACACCCCATTCGTGAGATATCAGTATTTCACGGGCTACTTCAAGTGTTACTTGCTCAACAAATTCTAAATCTGAATCGTAATGCACGCTTACATCAACTGGTACACTTAACTCTTTTTCAGGGTAAAAATAATTAATAATACGCGATTTAGATAATTGGCTATTAGGTATAATAATCATATTATTGGGCAACATTTTAACCCATGTTGACCGCCAACCTATATGCTCAACAAAGCCTTGCTCTTTTGATTCAAGCTCAATAAAGTCACCCACCCGAATGGGTTTATCAATTACCAATTGTACTCCCGAGAAAAAGTTTTCAAGAGTCGGTTGAAGGGCTAGCGCAACTGCCAAAGACGTAATACCTAACGAGGCGATAATAGGAGTAATAGAAATACCCAGTGTACCCATAAGTACTAGTAAACCCACTGAAAATAACGTGACGCGTATGACCCCTTTTATAATGCTTTTCGAATTAAAAATAACAGGGGATTGTTTACTGTAGTAGTTAACTGTTCCCATAATAAAGCGATCTAAAAATAATATAATTGCTAGTAGAGCCAGCACAATATTAATACTATTAAAGGGAATATGTTGCGATATTGAAGCACTAATCACTAATGTATCGTGCTCTAAAATGGTGAGCAGCACAATAAGTGTGCAAAGTGTTAAGGGTTTGGATATTGATTCAATGAGCAGAGTATCAAATATAAAAGAGGTTTTTGAGGTCCATTTTTGCAACCAATGCATGACAAAAAATCGAATAAAAACAAGTGATATAGCTAAAATAACAAGATAAAAAATAGCTCCTAGCCAAGGGTTACTGTTAAAAATTTCTAGTGTACTTTTTAGCATAACTCAAACTCAAACAATATAATTACATATATTGCAGCAAGTTATGTACCTTTTTTAAGATGAAGTGCATGCCGAGTATAACTCGGCAACAAGCGTTATACTTTTTTAGCTAACCACATACCGCCAAGTACGGCTGCAAAGAACAACCAAAATTCCATTTTAAGAGAGACGAGTTGAACAAGCCCTGGACCTGGGCATATACCACTTAACCCCCATCCTAAACCAAACAGTACAGAGCCGATTACTAATTTACTGTCGATTTTTTTTAAATCGCTTAAAGTAAACTTTTCTGCAAAAAGCGGCTTCTCTTTTTTAGCGACCCACTGCCACGTCAGCATCATTATTAGCATAGCAACAGCCATCACTATAATTAAACTTCCATCCCACTGGTTTCCAAAAGTAAGAAAATTAAGTACTTTATCAGGGTTTGTCATGCCACTAACAATAAGTCCCAAGCCAAATATAAATCCTAAAATAACAATGGTAAATGCTTTCATTTATTTACCCTACAAGGTTTGCAGTTATTATAGCAACGGCCATAAATGTGCATGTTGAAACCCAAGATCGGGTAGAAAAGCGCGACATACCACATACACCATGACCGCTTGTACAGCCATTAGCAAGCGTTGTGCCTGCACCAACCAAAAGCCCTGCAACAATAATAAGCCATGGGGGTAAGTGCAATTCGCCCTCTAATAAAGAAGGTGCAAATACCTGTACAGTTATACCCGCTAAAAACAAACCGATGATAAAATAGATCTTCCAGCGAGAGCCTGAATTTGTTTTGGTAAAAATAGATTTAACAACGCCCGATATTCCCGCTATTTTTCCGTATAAAACAAGTAATAGCGCACAGGCTATACCTATTAAAGCACCACCTATAGCCGCAGCTACCGGCGAAAATTCTGTTACCATTTTTTAAATTCCCCACACAACAGAAACACCTAAACCAGACTGTTCCATTTCAATTGATAACGCTTGGTTTGGCGCTAAAAAATTAGCACCGGCCACCTCTTTTGCTGGCGAGTAAAAAGCCATTGCGTTTAATTGTACCTTGTTACTAAATGAATGGCTAAAGCCTGTTGTAAAATGCCATTCTTGTACGCCCGGTGCTAGAATATTAAATAACACTTCAGATGATGGAATAGGTTGCTCGGTGTAAGAAATACCAAAGCGGATTTTTTGTTGCACCGTACGTTGCCATTGGTAGCCGAGTTTATAAATGGTCATGTCGTCCCAACCAAATCCAGCACCACCGTCAGCGCCTAGCGGTGCTGACATTAAGTTATTTATTGGATTTGCTATGCTTTTTACTTCACCGTAATTTATTTTTTGCCAATCAAATACAATTTCATTGTTTGGCGTAACTTTAAAAGCGGCACCAATTTGAATCGAGCTTGGCAGGTCAAACCCACCTTGCTCTGCAAATAAACCACGGTAACTATCAAATTCTTGCATTGAAACCGCAGAGCGGTAACTAGCTCCCCAGCTGAGTGACGAGTTAATTGTTTGGTTTATACCTAATTGAATACCTACCCCAGTACTTGTATCCGTTCCATTATCAGACAAATCTTGTGGCGATTGCGAAAAAAGCGCAAAACTACTCAGACCTTGCGCTTCAAACTGTTGAACTACGTAAATTGGCGATACACCAATACGTGTTTGTTCATTAAACTGATAGCTTACTGTAGGGCTAATAAATAACTGTTTTAAATCTACGCCAGCAGTGCCTGCGTAAAATGTACCGTCAGGGGCTGTACCTGCATTATATTCGGTATTCATGCCGCCATTGCCGTACACTAAAAGACCAATATTTACTTGTTCATTAAGCTGATGACCAATGGCAAATTCAGGAATAGTAAATAAAGTGTTATCACTTTTTTGTGTTTTTGCTTCAAGATAAAGTGCATTTGGGAAAAAATTATCTACTGTTGATGCCGTGTATTTACGATCAGGTGAAAACAGCTCCAAGCCTAAAGAAAATTGGGTACCATCAACTAAAAGATTTGCTGGATTATTTGCGCCCGACATTAGCTCTTCAGATAGTGCTACACCAGCGCCAGCCATGCCTTTGTGGGTCATGCCATAGCCATGGGTAAAATAACCATTGGTTGCAAACGCACTAAATGATCCTAAGGCGCATGTTAACGCTAAACTTGATACTAACTGCTTTTTCATTTAAGTAGACACTACACTGTTGAATTGAAGAGGGCGGACAATAGCGAATTTTTTATATTTCAAAAAGGAATTAAAATAGATTACATATAGTAAAAAGGAATAGATGAAGTGATCGGCTGCTTAAACGTTAAACGCGCTATTTTAGCTGTGTTTAAACGCTAGCATTAATTAAAACAGATGTGATGCAAGAGAAAAAGCGGTGATATATTTCACCGCTTTTAAATAGGGTTTTATTACATAGATTCGAGCGTTTTACCGCGCGTTTCTTTAATATATTTAACAACAAAAAATATACTTATAAGTGCCGATAACGCATAAAAGCCATAAGCACCAGCAAGGCCGATATTGGCAAGCATAATAGGGAAGGTCATGGTAATGGCAAAGTTAGCAATCCACTGTGCGCTTGCTGCAACAGCAAGCGCCGCGCCGCGAATACGGTTATTAAACATTTCGCCTAATAATACCCATACAATTGGGCCCCAACTTAAGCCAAAAAATACCACAAATAAGTTAGCCATAATAAGCGCAAACGTACCCATGTTATCGCTAAGGGCAAGTTTGCCTGCTTCATCAAGGCCCGCACTGCCAAATATATAGGTCAGTGCGCTTAGACTGATAAACATACCAATACTGCCTACTAGTAGCAGTGGTTTACGGCCAACTTTGTCAACTAGGGCAATGGCAATAAAGGTGGATACAATATTAGTAGTACCTGCGAGTACATTTATAAATAGCGATTGCGACTCGTCAAACCCAGCGGCTTGCCAAAGCTCAGAGCCGTAATAAAACACCACATTAATACCTACAAATTGCTGAAATACGCTCAACGCCACACCCACCCAAACAATCGGGTGTACCTTTTTACTGCCATCAATAAATAAATCACGAATACTTGGCTTTGTATTGCTATGCAAGGAGCGTTTAATATCGCTTATTTGCGCATCAACGTTGTCGTTCGATATTTTACTAAATACCGCTTTAGCATCGTTTACTTTACCTTGCGCCACTAAATAACGAGGCGACTCCGGAATAAACAATACACCGACTAAAAACAGTACCGCAGGCACAAGCTCTGCCCAAAACATCCAGCGCCAAGCGGCTATATCAAGCATTAAAATATTTTGCGCGCTGCCTGCTGCATCAGCAATTAAATAGTTACTTAAAAACGCAGCAAATAAACCCAGTACAATAGCGAGTTGTTGTAGTGTAGCTAAACGGCCACGTAGTGCCGGTGGTGCAACCTCAGCAATGTAAGCTGGCGCCAATACCGATGCAGCACCAATGCCTAAACCACCAAATAAGCGGTAAAAAATAAACTCCGCAGAGCTTTCGCTAATGCCTGAGCCAAATGCACTAATGGCAAAAATAATAGCGGTGATGATCATAATTGCACGGCGACCAAACTTATCAGCCAGCGGCCCCGCAGCCAGCGCACCTAGGGCGCAGCCAAGTAACACAGACGCTACATTAAAGCCCGTAGCTACACTGCTTGAATTAAATGCATTACCGAGTGCCGACACCGTGCCGTTAATAACGCCCGAGTCAAAACCAAATAAAAAGCCACCAATAGCAGCAACGGCAGAGATAAAAATTACGTAAAAAAGAGAGGTGTTTTCAGCTGTGTTGGCCAAGTGGGAAGGCGGTGTGTGCGTTGTCATAATATGCCCTGAAAGTTAATTTAAATTTAAAGGAGCATAATATCGTAAAGCGCTATGGTTGAATATGCTTGTGCGGGTATAAAGGGTTTGGCGAGTATAAATTGAGCCATTTTTAAAGGCTTTAATTTAAAGGTATTAGCTTACCGGCGTTACTTTAAAATTAAGTTACTGCCTTTTTAGATAACACAGACTGAATTTTAATAAATAATATGCTTTGTATAGGAAGTGCCTGTTGGAACAATATTACTGATCTGTACCTTTAAGTGTGCTTTTGCAATTACATAAATTGATTGGAAGTTAGGTAATTGTTTACAAGTCATTATTTGGTGGTTAAGGTAAATGCATTGAATATAGGAACATTGTCGGTTTATAAAACGACAAATATCGTCGATTAAGTTGTTATGTTTACTTCAAGCTTAGAGTGTTAATGGAATATTTATGCCAATAAAAAAATGGATTGTTCAATACGCTATAGCTCTACCAATTATTTTTTCTCTGTTGACAGGCGTTCAATACTTAAAAGGCAGAAGTCTAGAATACTCTATTGAATTCGGTATTTTGTGGGCCTTAGTATCGGTAACCATTTTTGCTATTAGGCGTTTCTACAATTATCGCAAAAATATTAATTGTGCTGTATGTAATGATATACCTAATAACAATCAAGATTCTGGTGGTAGGTAAACATAATAAGTAACAGTTGGCTACGTTTCGCTTCGCTACACAGTTTAGCCAACCATTACTTAGCCTGTTATCTAAACGTTAGTTTTCAAATAAACTTATGGAGTCAATTTTGAGGTTATTTTGTCTTATTTTAATCATGTTCGTATCTGGATGTGCAAGTATTTATGGGATTACTGGTGCTGATGAAGGAAAAAGAGTCGGCAACTCCTTTAAGTACAATATTATCCATCCGGGCTTGGGTGTAACAATCATTGAACCATATAGTGAAAAATTAATTCCTATAGAAACTATTGGTAAAAGTTCTCCCTCTCCCTTAAACCATACGATAAAATTTGGGACTTCCGAAAATATGCATACGCTAAAGATCGTTGGGAAGTATGAGAAGGACTTGTATCTTGATGATGCATACTATGGTTCTATCTGGAATGGAGATGTACTTGTAAAAAATGGAGTACTATTTATTAATGGTAAAATTGCCGAAAAAATTGAAAACTAACAAGGCAAGTCATCGGAAAAACACTTGCTGGCTGCGCCAGAGCGCTCGCGTTTCCAGCTGCGTGGGACGTTATAAGCACGGATGGATATGAGAGCACTTTATCTACTTTTAATTTTAGTTTCTATAAATATAAGTGCTGATGCTTACTTTCCCAGCTGCTTTGAGTCCTCAACTTTTGAGAGATATGGGAAAAAGCTATTTATTACACCAGATGATTTGTTAAACCGTCCTAATTGGGACTTAGGTGATGGCGAACCACCAATATCAATTGGTAATGCAACAGAAAAAGTTATGTCATTTCTTCGTGATAAATACAGTGTTGAAGACGTGATATTTGCATTTGTTCACCTAAAGAGCCAAGTTTGTTTAATAGACCAGAAAATGCAAATAGTTTGGTTTTACGTTTTCGCTGCTGACTCACCAATTAGTCTTGTTGGTATCTCAATAACTGGACGATTGATTGAGGCCTAGAATGACATTTAAAAGAATATTTTTAGCGCTATTCATAGTGCTAAATCCTCCCCAGTCTCTGCCTCACACATCAAAGCTCTCAAAGTACTCTTTTTGCAATTTTATAGTAAGCGCTTTAGGGCGAATGCCTTGTACTAGGCTGTATACTTCTTCTTTTGTGTAACCTGCCGAATTTAAAATAAGCGCAGCGACCAACCCTGTGCGGCCGGTGCCGCCTTTGCAATGTATGGCAATGGTCTGCTTTTGTAATATGGCGTGTAGTATGTCGGTTTTGTGCGTGTTCCAGCTTGATGTAAAAGGCTGTTTTGGTGCTTCGTCGTCATTTATAGGTAAATGAAACCACGTTATACCGTGCTTTTTGCACTCACTATTAATTGTTTCTACATTGTTTTTTTCAAGCTCCTTTTGAGGCATAAGTGAAAGCAGCATGTGAGTGCCAGCAGCTTTTAATGTATTGATTGAATCCGCTAGGTTTTGTGTTTTTGTACCAGGGCAAGGCGTAAAAATAATATTTGCGCCGTTATTAAGCGATAAAACATCGTATGGGTGCGCGCTCATGGTAAGTCCTTTATTTTTAATGAATTTACTTTTATACGCTTACTATAGCGTGTTTTAGTTACAAGTTTAAGATTGAATAATAAGCGCAAATACTAGATACTGTTTTTATATACAGTTGTGGCGATATTATGAAAAAAGAATTACCAGCAAAATACTATTTAGCGCATTTTAGAGAGCTTATTGAGTTTGTAACAAGTAAATGTATGCATTTACTTGAGCCCAAACACAGCGAATTTATTAGTAAAATTAATCAGCTAGATGAGCAAAGCCAGTGCATGTTGGCGCGGGTGTACTCACGCAAGCCTTATTTAGTGCAGGCGCAATCGCTCAATTATGAAGAAATAACATCGCCGCATCAGGCCATTTATACGCTAAAAAAAGCCGATATTTTATTTGAGCCAAACAAACAGCATTATGCACAGCTTTTAGGGCACTTAACCAAGCCGGCCTTGGTTGAGTTACTAAGTAATTACGACGAGCAAATAAGCTTTAAAAAGAGCGCCGCTAAAGGCGCGCTGGTGGATGTTGCGCGTGAGTTTTTTAAAGCATGCCCACAAGAGCTTGCGCCACTTTATAGCCAGTATGTAATTAATAACCGCAGTGATTACTACGAGTATTTTGAATTTTTATTTGCAGGCAAATTAAGCAGCGGTGATGTGAATCATCAAAATCGTTTTATCATGCGAGACTTAGGCTTAACCGCTACGCGCGAAGGGCACAGCGAGAGCTTGTCACGCTTTGAAACACTTGACGAAGCGCAATCAAACTATTTGCTAAACCGTTACCGGTTAGCATTTAAAAATATAACAGATGAGAGCGACTATGCTGCTTTAGCATCGCAGGTTTTAGTGCAAGCTGCACATGGTGCAATTGCCGTTGCATTAAAAAATAAATTATTAGTTAGGCTTTATAGGCAGCTAAAAGCAGTTGATAGCGAACTTGCTTTTAGCTTACTTGAAGGGTGCGTAGATGATAGCGAAGCACAAGAAATTCAAATAAGAGAGCAATACAGGCTTGGCAATAAAGAGTGGGTAAAAGCACGATTAGAAGCCATTATCGAAAACCCGCTCACCGACGATTTACTGTATTTTGCTGACGATTTTTTAATGCGTAAGTTTAATAAAAACACACGTTCGCGCTTAAGTGCCATGCTTGCCAACACCCAATGCGTGCTAGAAATAGATGAACTGTACCGAGGTGAAGTAGAGCAGGGCGTAAACGATTATTATACTCGCCAAGGTATGGCTGTATTTAATACCGAAAACACGCTTTGGCAAAGTTTGTTTGGTTTAGTATTTTGGCATGAGTTATTTGTGGATTCGCCTTATCCGCCATGCAATGAGTTTGATATTTATCCACAAGTATTAAGGCTTGGTAATTTTTATGAAGCGCAGCAAACACAAATAAATGAGCGCTTAGCACAGTGCCAAACGTCGCAAGCATTGCTTAATTTAGTATGCAAAAATGCAGCGCAATACTTTGATCAACCTAACGGTTTGTTTAGGTGGCGCAGCAATTTATTAGAGCCACTAGAAGCGCTTATTTTAAACAGCCCTATTAAGGCGCTAATTGCGCACTTAACAGCCATGAGCAAACATTATTTACAGCTAAAAGACGGCTACCCCGACTTAATGGTCATTAATAATGGCCAAGTACATTTTGAAGAGGTAAAAGCTCCAGGCGATAAGCTTAGACGCAACCAACTAACCACCATTGATAATTTAAAAAATGTGGGCTTTACAGTACACATTGCCGCGGTGAAATGGTTTGTAGATCCTAACCGTATTTACAGCGTAGTAGATATCGAAACCACCGGCGGTTTAAAAGGCGGTAACCGTATTACCGAAATTGGCCTTGTAAAAGTGCAGCACGGTAAAGTAATTGATACGTGGACAAGCTTAGTTAACCCCGAGCGACATATACCTGGGTTTATAACGTCATTAACCGGTATTAGTGACAGCATGGTTTACAACGCCCCTGTATTTGCCGAAATAGCACCGCTATTGTTAAATAAACTCGCAGGCAGTATTTTTGTAGCCCATAACGTTAATTTTGATTACGGCTTTATTAAAAAAGAGTGCGAGGTTGCAGGGCACTTTTTTAAAATGCCTAAGCTGTGCACTGTGGTTGAGTCGCGTAAAGCATTTAAAGGATTAAAGTCGTATTCACTTGGTAACCTTAGTGCGCATTTTAATTTAAATTTAACCAGCCATCACCGCGCACTTGCCGATGCAACTGCAACAGCAGAGTTGTTATTACTTATTCAGCAATCAAAGAATCATTGATTTAGCTCAGTGGCATAAATACAACGTTGGATAACAAAGAATTCAGTTGGAATGTTTCATAAACTAGAGAGCGTAGATCTTTTGTGGTTAAAATGCGTTCTATATAGGGGCAGTTTAATCGCGGCGCGAGGGTTGTAACCCAGTGGGCTCGGTAAACGTTTCTGCGTTACCCTGCTGGCTTACATACTTGTAAGAATATGTAAAAACCGAGTAACAAAGCATAAATGCCCCTAGGACAAACCCAAAGGGATGCGCATGTTTGGCGGTTATACTGCGTTATAGCCTATTTATGGGGAGCAACCACACTGCATAGGCCATAGGCTCTGCCTTGCTTAATTACCGAATTGTCTGCTGCAAATTTAACCTCGAAAATAAATAGGCCCTAGCTTGATGCTAGTTTATTTTCAAAATCATTTTTAATTATTTCAAGTGCTTTGAGTACATTTTCTGGAGCAACCTCGTGTTGCTCTAGTATCATAATTAGATCGACAGCAAGCTTAATATGTTCAGGTGCTTGATCAAGTTGATTGGTCATTTAGGTTTTTCTTTTTTGAAATTTGGCTAATAGCCACATTGATTGCAGTTTGAACCCGTTCTTCCATATGTACTCTTTCTGATTGAGGTAAATAGAATGCCATATCTACATCGTAACGAATATATCGCGGCGGGAGTTGATTTAGCACTGTACAACAAAAGTCAGCCATCACATCGTCGTCATATTTTTCATCGAGTTTTAGCCTAATTATTTCTTCAACTACAATTTTTTCGTAATAGTTATGTATGTCTTCGTGTAATCGCATATTTCACACCGCTTTAAATAATCCATTTTACTGAGTCTATACTAAGGATTGTTATAAATCGATAGCTGCTTTAAATAGTTGTTTATGAACATTAATAAGTTCATGTAAATTACGCTGATAGCCTCCGCCAATGGCGCACATTAGTGGAATTTGTTTTTGCTTGCAAAAATTGAGTATGTGAAAGTCGCGTTTATACACACCATCGAGCGATACATTAAACAAGCCTAACTCATCTATATAATGTTGGGTATAACATAGCGCAAGTTGAGATACGGTTACTTTTTTAGGCTCTTGAAAGTGAATAGCCTAAGCACCTAGATTTTCTATTTCCGTTTTAAGCAGCTGATACTTTTGAATAGGGAATCGATGACGTTCTGAAAGGATAAGGTCTGAATACAATGGATGATAATAAAGCAGCATAGTAAAGTACGCCTTAACGCAGCTGTTGTTTTTCTACTTGTTGTATTTTGTCCTCGGTGGCAGAAATTGCTTTTCTGCAACGGCCTAATCGAGCATGAGTGCTTAATATTTCAAGATTAAGTTTTTGTGCTTTAGCAGGCGACGCTTTATCCATTTGCATTTTACGCTCTTCAATCATGAGCACTAAACGGCGTTCAAACTCATGGTTTTGTTTTAATTCGTCGTAAAGCTCGTGCGATGATTGCATTATTTTTTGTACCGCTTGCTTATAAACGGTTTGTTTTGGGCGAGGTTTATAATGGCTTTTGTTTTCTTTAATCCAAATTGGCGTTGATTTAATAACGTTAAACACAGCTTGTACCTGAGCACCGATACGTTCAAGTGCGTAGGTATAAGCATGGCGATGCTCACTTGGCGGCAACCTTGTTACTTCGTCTTCTATTTCTATTACGTAATCGACTAGGTTCATGCTTTTTGTACTAAAAACTGCGCGGTCAAACAAGCTAGGTTGTGCTTGCATATAACGATTTTTAGAAAAAAGTTTAGCTTTATCAAATTGCTCAGCTTGTTGTTTTAGC
Organism: Pseudoalteromonas sp. BSi20652; assembly: GCF_000239855.1. GTDB lineage: Bacteria > Pseudomonadota > Gammaproteobacteria > Enterobacterales > Alteromonadaceae > Pseudoalteromonas. The sequence goes on from NZ_BADT01000120.1 coordinate 17,173, forward strand.
GTTGCAACTTGTTGACGTAGTTTATCTAAAGCCATTGAATGCATATTAAAAGTAAGCCTCGTAAATTAGTTTTAATGCTAAAAGTATAACCATAGTATTAAATACTGGGCGAATAAATTTGCTACCAAAACGTATTGCTGAATGCGCCCCAAACCATGCGCCTAGCATAATAAAAAAGCCCATTGTTATGCCAAGTAAAAAGTTTACATGGCCGAGTGCTACAAAGGTAATTAAAGATATAAAATTAGACACAAAGTTCATCGAACGCGCTAAGCCGCAGTTGAGTAGCAGGTTCATTTTGTAAAGCATGCCATTAGAAGCTGTCCAAAAAGTCCCGGTACCTGGGCCTGCTAAACCATCAAAAAAGCCTAATGCTAAACCTTGTAGCCATTGTTTTATTTTCATCGCTTTGTTTAGTTTAGGGAGTTCATCGCCTTCGGTGGTGCTTAAATTACCAAATAAGCTATAGCCAGCAACTAAAATAATAATAATCGGGAGTAGTTTGTTTAAAAAATCGATACTTAAATGATCAACAATAACAGTACCTATCAATGCACCTATTGCGGTAGCAATAATAGAGGCTGCCCAAAACTTAGGACTAAATAAGTTCTTTTTATAATAGGTATAGCTTGCCGTTAACGAGCCAAAACTTGCTGCTAGTTTATTGGTGCCCAGTGTTAAATGTGGAGGTAAGCCTGCAGTTAATAAAGCGGGCACAGTTAACATACCACCGCCACCGGCGATAGCGTCTATAAAACCTGCGGCAAGTGCAACAGCACATAAAACAGCCCAGGTTGTTGGATCGAGTGCGAGTTCAAACATTAATAATCTATTTGTCTTTTAAAAGGTGGTAGGGTGTCGAGCATGGCTTTGCCGTATCGCTTAGTAACTAAGCGTCTATCGAGAATAGTAATACAGCCTTCATCACTCTCTTTTCGCAGCAGTCTACCACAGCTTTGTACCAATTTCTTTGCGGCGTCTGGCACGGTAATCGTTAAAAACGGGTTACCACCTTTGCTTTGTACAAATTCTGCTTGCGCTTCTTCAATTGGCGAAGTAGGTACAGCAAACGGAATTTTGGTAATTATTAAGTTCTCTAAATATTTACCAGGTAAATCAAGACCTTCCGAAAGGCTTTGTGTTCCAAATAAAATACTGCCTTTGCCTTCGTCTACATTTTTGGTGTGTAATTTGAGCAATGCTTCTCTCGACATCTCACCTTGTACTAATAAGTTAAAACCTTTTGTTCTAAGAAACTTTGTTACGTGGTCCATTTGCCAGTAAGAAGCGAATAGTACAAGGTTTGCTTTTTTATCTTTGAGGTACTCTGGCAATGTTTTAGCTAAGTGGTCACTAAAGTCTTTATCGGTAGGTTCTATTTTAGATACCGGAATACGTAAAGTGGCTTGTTTTGGGTAATCAAAAGGAGAAGGCACTTTAATAAATTTAACGCCTTCTTCTTTAGCAAGTCCTGTTTCGTAAGCAAAGTGATCGAACGAGCCGAGTGCACTTAATGTGGCAGAGCACAAAACAGCGCCCGCGCATTCTCGCCACAATTTATCTTTTAAGTAGTAACCCACTTCAATAGGGCAGTCGCTTAATAAGTGATCGTGATGATTTTTGTATTCAAGGCGTTTTATCCACCGTGCATGAGGCGCCCCTTCGCCTTTTCTAGCGTAACTAAACCATAGTTTGTTTAGTTGCTCTAAGCGGTTTATGTATTGCCCGCTTTCGCCTAGTATTGGGTCGGCAACGTAAGGTTTTATATCACCGTCGCTTACATCTTGGGTAAGGGTGTCGTGCATTTTGTTTAAACAGCGCAGCGCATCTTGCGTGGCTTCGCTTATGTCTTTAGCTTTACTGTGCAGCGATTGTGGAATTTCACCGTGCTCAAAGCGATAAGTATCGTCTTTTGAGTATTCAAAGTCGGCATTATCAAGAATGTCGCGAACTACTTTTAAATCTTTATTCGCGTCATTAATACTGTCGCAAAGTTTAAAGTTTTGCCCAATAGCTCTTTGCCCCACTAAAACCTTCGCCATTTTCCCGCTAAACTTGGTGAGCTTATCAAGCCATTCTATTGTGCCTTTAATTGTGGCAGCAGCTGATGAAAAGTCGCGTGTTATATGTGCTAAATGGTGCGCTTCATCAATAACGTAAATGGTATTGTCGGGCTCTGGTAAAATTTTACCGCCGCCTAAGTCTAAATCAGCAAGTAATAAAGAATGATTAATTACCAGCACATCCATTTGCATTAATTGATTACGCGCAAGCTGAAATGGGCACGTTTGGTGTGCTTTCATTTGGCGTTGACATGAATGTTTATCGCACGCTATTAAGTTCCACACTCTATCGGGAACGGTATCGGCCCAGCTGTCTCTATCACCTTGCCATTTTTTATTAACATAGGCGTTATATAGCTCATTCAAACATTTAGTTTCCATTGCGCTCAGTGGTGAAGTCAGCGTTGGCATAAAATCCATTTGTGTTTGGCTATCGCCATTAACAGCGTTATGTAGTTTGTGGGCACAAATATAACGATGGCGACCTTTTACTAAATCAAATTTAAAGTCGAGGCCTGAATGCTTTTTAAAAAATGGGAGCTCTTTTGCTATTAATTGCTCTTGCAGTGCAACGGTTGCGGTAGAAATAACGAGCTTCTTTTTTTGCGCTAAAGCAAGAGGCAATGCGCCTAAACAATATGCAAGTGATTTACCGGTACCGGTGCCTGCTTCAATTACGCATATGCGCTGCTTTTTATGGTATTCGCCAGCAAGCGTTTTTGCTATTTCGGCTACAAGGTAGTTTTGACTGCTACGAGGGCGATAATCGCTTAGGTTACTAGCCACATGCTGGTGTACTTGCCTAATTGTTTTTTTTAGTGAGTCAGAAAGCATGGGATGATTTACCTAAAGTATGTATATAATTACAGTGCTATGGATTTTAGAGTTATAAGAGTGTAACTACAAGAAGTGATGAGATTAATTTAGCAAATAAAGTATCTGAGTATTTATTTAGGTTGAATGTATGGCTTTAAAGCATTTTGAATTAAGTAAAAACTTAAATATATTTGAATAAGGTTTAGTAATAATGTACTTAACAGCCGGTTTTATTGTTTCTTCTCATGCTTATGATACTGCTAACGGCATCTGCTACGAAGCGTGGTTTTGTAGTGATAAAGGGCCTATAAAAACAATATCAGTTAACGAAAATGCGCTGTTTTTTATCAAAAGTAAAGATGCTGAAATAGCGCATGAAATATTAGCAGCTGAGTCACTTATCTTTAATATTAAAAGTCTTGAGTTAAAAAACTTTCAGCAAGAAGATATGTCGGCCTGTTACTTCAAATCACTTAAACATTTTTATTGTGCTGCTAAAGCTTTAAAGCAACGTGGAGTTGTATTATTTGAAGAAGATATTCGACCAATAGAGCGCTATTTAATGGAGCGCTTTATAAAAGGAGGAGCTTGGATAACGGGTAATGTTTTTTATCAAAATGGTCATACATTAGTAACAGAGGCAAAATTAAAAGCAAATGATGAGTATTCCCCAGCTCTTAATAAACTCTCGTTAGACATTGAATGTAACGAAAGTGGCGTTTTGTTTTCTGTTGGACTTGTGGGCTGCAATTTAGACTGTGTTTTAATGATTGGCGAGCCAGATAGAGAAACTGAAAACCTAGAGTTTGATATTATTTGGTGTGTAGATGAGGCTGAGCTGTTGAGGGGGGTAGAGCATTTTATTAAGCTTAGCGATCCTGATGTCATAATTGGGTGGAATGTAATTGAGTTCGATTTTTCGGTTATTCATGAAAGAGCTGAAGCACTAGGCATTAAGTTATTACTGGGTAGGGGAGATCAACCTTTATATGTTCGCAAAGGACACTTTACTCGAGTATCGATCCCTGGGCGATGTGTGGTTGATGGAATAGACACTTTAAAAAATGGTACATATAGCTTTGAGAGTTTTTCTTTAGCTAATGTTTCAAATCAAGTGTTGGGTGAGTCCAAATTAATAGACACGGCTAATAGTCTGCAGGAAATTATTAGGCAATTTAATGAAGATAAGCTTTCTTTAGCAAAATATAATCGACAAGATTGTATTTTGGTAAATAAAATTTTTGATAAATTAAAGCTACTCGATTTTTCTATTATAAGAACAAAACTCACAGGATTAGAGCTTGAAAAAAAGGGCGGCTCTGTCGCTGCTTTTATCAATATGTATTTACCAATGCTGCATCGCAGCGGTTATGTTGCTCCTAATATGGGCGATCATGGGCTTACATTCGAAAGTCCTGGCGGTTATGTAATGGAGTCTATTCCTGGGCTTTATAAAAATGTCATTGTTTTAGACTTTAAAAGCTTGTATCCCAGTATTATGCAAACTTTCTATATTGATCCACTCGGACTGATAGAAGGTTTAAAAAATCCAAACCAAAGTGTGCAGGGTTTTAATGAAGCCCTATTCTCGCGCGATAAACATCACTTACCTTTATTAATTAAAAGCTTAGCCTCACAAAGACAGCTCGCCAAAGACAATCAAGATCAAATGCTTTCTCAAGCAATTAAAATAATAATGAATAGCTTATATGGTGTTTTAGGCTCAAAAGGATGCAGGTTTTACGATCCCAGGTTATCTAGCTCTATTACATTAAGAGGGCACGAAATAATGCTACAAACTAAAAAATGGATAGAAGAGCTTGGCTATAGCGTTATTTATGGTGATACCGATTCTACATTTATTAAGCTGGACGATGATTTAACTCACGACGAGTGTAATGAGATTGGCGTGTTTTTAGCTAAAAAGATAACTACAGATTGGGTTAACGAGATTAAACAAACGCACAACTTAACAAGTCATTTAGAAATAGAATTTGAATCTCTTTATAGCCCTTTCTTTTTGCCAACCATAAGGGGGAAGCTAGTTGGCTCTAAAAAGCGCTATGTCGGTAAATTAATTAAACCAAGCGAATCAAAACTAGTATTTAAAGGATTAGAAACAGTAAGAAGCGATTGGACTAAACTTGCTCAACAGTTCCAGTTCGAACTATTTACTAGTCTTTTTGATGGAAACTTGAGCATAGATGAACTTGTAAAAGACTATACAACAAAGTTATACCAAGGTGATTTTGATCATTTACTCGTTTTTAAGAAGAGGCTAGGTCAAAACTTAATCGATTATAAGAAAAATATCCCCCCTCATGTTCAAGCAGTTAAAAAACACCAGAAAAAAATAGCGAATTTACGGTCAATAGAGGTGAATTTGTTACATTTGTTTACACAACCGCTGGAGTTGAGCTGTATCAAGGCTTTCATAGCTATGACTATGCAATTTATGTAGAAAACAGATTGTACCGTTAATTGAAATGGTTGATCTTGTTTCGCACTCAAGTGTTTATTTTGGGTTAAATTTACAAGAGAGACTTTTTTAATAACACCATAAATAGCAACATATCTGTGTTTTCATACTGTCCACATCTTATTTATTCTAGTTTTTGAGATTTTAATTATTATATTCGCAGATATTTCTTTTTCTGCAAAGGGTTGTAAACTTTTTGTTGGCTTTTTGGTGGTTTTTGTTTATTCTTTGTTTTAGTTGCTGTTAATCTTATGTAGCTAAAATAATTAAATAATGATTACTACTATAAAGTAGTAACACCAGGGAGAATCAAATGTTAAACAATCAAGTAGCTAAAGCGGTGCGTATTGCACTTGCTTTTGGCGCAGCATCAACAGCTGCATTTTCAGGTAATACAATGGCAGCCGAAGGCGCTGATAAAGTAGAAAGAATTGAAGTAACTGGTTCACGTATCAAAAGAACTGATATGGAAGGTGCGAATCCAGTACAAATATTAACACGCGATGACCTAATTGCTTCAGGTATTGGTAACGTAGGTGACATTCTTCAAGACATTCCTTCAGTCGCTGGTGCGGGAACTAATGCTTCTGTTAATAATGGTGGCTCAGGTGCGGTGCGTGTATCTTTACGCGGTTTGGGTTCTTCAAGAACGCTAGTATTATTAAACGGCCGTAGAATGGTTGCGTCGGGTAGTGGTGCCAACTCTTCTGTAGATTTAAGTACAATCCCTACAGCAATTATCAAGCGAGTTGAAATTCTAAAAGACGGTGCTTCTGCAATTTACGGTTCAGATGCTATTGGCGGTGTAGTTAACGTTATTACACGTGATGATTTTGAAGGTTTTGAAGCTACAGCAAGTTACGATGCTTCGACACATGGCGGTGATGGCGAAACTAAGAGCTACGATTTTACTGTAGGTTTAACAAGCGATAAAGGCAGCGTGGTAGCTAGTGCATATTACGTTCAGCAGGGTTCTCAGTCTTCTGGTGATAGAGACTGGTCTAAATTTTCTTTAGACATGGATCATACAGGTGAGCTTTCTAAAGGTGGTTCTTCAGCTCCACCATGGGGTCGTTACAACGGTATTGATGGTTCAGTAGCTGGTGAAGATTGTTCTTCTTTTACTCACGGTGCAGCTAATGGTCCTGGTCAATCAGACCCAAGCGATTTTTCTAATCCAACTGGTTATGATTGTTGGGATTGGGATAAAGATACTTACAACTTTGCGCCTGTAAACTTTCACTTAACTCCTGCTGAGCGATATGGCGTATTTGTTCAGAGTAACTATGAGTTTTCTGACCATGTTCGTTTCTTTTCAGAAGTTAGTTTAAACCGCCGTATTTCAGATACTAAGCTTGCTCCATTACCTCTAGCACCACTTGCGTTCTTTGGTGTGACAAATGCAAATTATTCTGCAGATAACTACTATAACCAACAATTTGGTCCTAAAGACAGAAATGGTGACTCGGTTGAGATTTCTGATTGGCGCCGTCGTATGGTTGAAACTGGCGGTCGAGATACTCAATTTCGTGTAGATACAGTTCGCGCAGTAGTTGGTTTTGAAGGCGATATCAATGACGATTGGGGTTATGAAGTTTCATACATCTTTGGTTCAAGTGATTCTACAACCAAACGAGCTGGCGGCGTAAACTTTGAAAAAGTTTCACAAGCCGTAGGTCCTTCATTCCAAGACGTTGACGGTAGCATTGTATGTGGAACTGCAGATGATCCTATCGCTGGTTGTACATCATTGAATGTATTTGGTATCCCAGGAACTGATACTCAAGTTACTCAAGAAATGTTAGATTTTATTTCGTTTGAAGCTCACGATTTTGGTTCAAACGAACAGCAAATTATTAGTGGTAGTGTATTTGGTAGTGCATTTGAATTACCAGCAGGTAGTTTAGGTATGGCATTTGGTCTAGAACATCGTGAAGAGAAAGGTGGTGATTTCCCTGATGCACTAATAGCATTAGGAATTACATCTGGATCTAGCCGTCAAGAAACATCAGGCAGCTACACTGTAGATGAGGCTTATGCTGAGTTTAATGTACCGCTACTATATGATGCACCTTTTGCAAAAGTGTTAGAGCTAGATTTAGCAATTCGTTATTCTGATTATGATACTTTTGGCGATACTACAAACCATAAAGTAGGAATTAAATGGTCTCCTATGGACGGCCTTATGTTCCGAGGAACATCATCTACTGCATTTAGAGCACCTTCAACTTCTGATTTATTCTCTGGCGCATCAGATAATAGCCCTGAAGTCTCGGACCCGTGTGCTACTAACCCTACATCATTCTGTATAGCTGACGGCGTACCAGCAGCTGGTTTTGAGCCTATTGGTGACCAATTATCTTCTACTCTTGGTGGTAACCCAGAGTTGCAACCAGAAGAAGCTGATATATTTACAGTTGGTCTAGTTTATAGCCCTGAATTTGTTGATGGTTTATCTTTCACAATCGATTACTGGGATATCGAGCTGGAAAATGCAATTAGCTCTGTAGGCGAGCAGTTAATTTTAAACAAGTGTGCTGAAAGCGGTACATACTGTGATCAAATAACTCGTTATACATCTGGTATTTTAGCTGGTAACTCAAGTGACATTGATAACAGAAACATAAATGTTGGTGGTGTAGAGTCATCTGGTTACGACTTCAATGTTGCTTATACAACTGATACGTCGATTGGTTCATTATCAGCAAGCTTAGATGCAACTTACTATGACGACTACACAATAACTCAAGCCGACGGTTCAACACTTCAAAATGCTGGCTACTACCGCCGAAATAGTGGTGATGGTAACTTCCCTGAGTGGAAAACTAACTTCAATGTATCGTTAGCTCAAGAGAATTGGTCTGCAACTTATGCATTGCGTTACATTGGTGAAGTTGAAGAAAACTTTACAAATATTGACCCTGATGATTTAGCTGATGTTAACTCTTCATTTAGAACTGAAGCCATTAATATCGGTGGTACTCTTGATTCTTATGATGTTATTAGAACCGTTGACTCACAAGTAATACACAATGTTCGCTTTAGTTACTTCCTTGATAACTACACAGCTACTGTTGGTATTAATAACGTATTTGATGAAGATCCTCCGTATGCAGCAACAGGGTTTAACGATAATACAGACCCTCGTACTTACAATACAACTGGACGTCATATATTCTTGACTCTTAACGCTAAGTTCTAGAGTTCAGAAAAAACAATAATAAAGCGCTAATATTTATAATGTTAGCGCTTTTACTTTAAGGGAATAAAATGAAAAAGCTAATCGTAATAATCATTTCAAATTTACTATTTCTATCTGGTTGTAGTTCACTGAGTGAAGACTCTCTAAGCAGTAATGAAAATATGGTATGCGAAAAAATAGCGGTGACAGGTAGTAATATTAAAAAGCGTACATGCATGTCAAAAGAGTTGGCAGAAGAAAGACGCAAAAAAAACCAAGAGGCAATGAGAGAAATTAACAAAAGAGGAAATATTTATCAAGATAGGAACTAATTTTACTACTAAGTTTAATTGCAATACTTTAACTTATGTTTGAAATCTAGATGTGTTAGTACTAATAATAATGCGGACAGGTTATCTATATTAAGTAAACTATTTGCTATTAAACTTACCCCTCCTCCAGGCTACATTATTTCATTGAGTTTCGACTATCTGCCAAACCTTGTTAACGTGGTAACTTTGTATTTAGTTGGTGTTTTCTCGTATTTCAATAACGTATGTTTTACAAAACCATTATATTTGATTTATCTCTTCGTGTAATTAAGGGGTTGATTTTAATGGTAATAAGTGTTTTAAGTATTTGTCGTGATTTATAATTTATAGCGATAATCATTGTAGAGGCTCCCGGCAAAAGTATCTGTAAATATGAATATAGAGGATATCCCGCATTACACTTATTAGGGGGTAACTCTTCTCAAGTACATTAAATATTACCAGTTAAGGCCGTATCAAATACATGCAGTTTATCTGATAATTTTGCATATTTTAACTTTGATTTTACAGTCGATGTGATACTCAAGTGAATATTATCAAATTAGTAAATAAAGAGATGGTTTCAATATTATTAGAACAAGTATTAAGGAATAATATTGGCCAGGTAGTAACCAAATGTTCAAGCACTACCTTCACAATTGAGTTCATAATTTCCTCTCATTAAACAAACACTCATCAGTCGATGCTCTTTTCGAGTATAAAAATGATAATGAACATTTTTACGACATATCAAAGAAAGTTTATTTATGATTTGCAGCTGGCTAGCTCAATAAATCAGGTTAAACACGATGTAGGCCAAATTACAAAATAATATAGCCAAACTTATAATCTGACATGTGTACCCAATAGTTCTAAACTGAATTTTTCAAACAAATTAAATGCAGGCAGTAGTAGGTATTTACATAAAAGCCACACAGGTAGTTTGGTTATAATCTGCCTATCCTAAAAAGATCAGGATAAAATTTAAGTGATTACTTCAAAAGGTTTTTCCGCATATCTAAGTTAAAAAACATAAAATTTACAACTCAGATTGCAAAATAAGGAAGGAGTAAGTAATTATGTATGTTTACACATTAATTGGGTCAATTCCTATAATAAATTTTACAAGCATACTATAAGTCATATACTCGAAAAGGCTAAAGTAATCGCATATAAATCTTATTGTTAAGGTGTAAAGCGAGGTTATCTAATTAATAGTAAAATTATTTTTTATTCCACCTTAAATAAAAGAGACACTTTTTTTAAACCTGCAGCTTTAGATAAGTCTACTAAATATGAATGTTTTTATATATTTTATCGATGCTTTGTTGCAAATCTTTACAAATATTCAAGTCATTGTTATTAAAGTGTTTTATTTTAAGGTGATATAAGCTTTAAATATACATATATTACTTTTCCAATAAAATCAGCTGCTTACTGTTGGTTTTAATGTAATGGTGAAAGATGTATTTTTTATTTTTGTTGGTTAAAAGTTAATAATGTGTTGACCTCTTTGTTTATCTAGTACTATCATCCGCAAGACAATAAAGTCCTACTGTACCTTCATATAGGCATTTTTAGCCTTATTAAGTGGCTTTATTGCGCATTAATTTTAAAAATTAAGCATAAATAATAAAATAGTATTCTAGGGAGAATCAAATGTTAAACAATAAAGTTTCAAAAGCAGTCCGTTTAGCGATTGCTTTTGGTGCAGTTTCAACTGCTGCTTTTTCTGCAGGTTCATTTGCAGCAGAAGAAGAAAAAGCCGAAAAAGTAGAAAAAATTACAGTCACGGGTTCTCGTATCCAACGCGCGGAGATTAGTGAGAGTGCTCCAATTTTTTCTTATGGTGAGGAAGATATTCGAGTAAGAGGCTTTACTAACGCTGCAGATTTGCTTAATCAATCGCCATTATTTGGTGGTTCTTTGACAACTGAAGGCGATCAAGATGCTGAGAACGCAGGTCAAAACCAAGCCAATATATTTGACTTAGGTACTCAACGTACACTTACATTGATTAATGGTCGTCGTATGGTGAGTTCACAGTCGGCATCTATTGGTGGTGGACAAGTTGATATTAACACTATACCAGTTGCTTTAATCGACCGGATTGAGGTTGTGCCTCTTACTGGTGCTGCAACTTACGGTGCTGATGCCATCGGTGGTACTGTAAACGTTATTTTGAAAGATGATTACGAAGGTTTTGAGGTAACAGCTCAATACGGTGAGAACGATGCAGGAAATGCTCGTGATTTCCAAATTAGTGCTGTCGGCGGCGGAAATTTCGATAATGGTCGTGGTAATCTAACATTTGGTGTGGAATATACCCGCACAAATGGTTTATTAGAATGTGAACAGGATTTCCTTTGTAACAATAACCCTGGTTCTGGTGGTACTACAAACGAGTTTTTAGACCGCAACGGTGATGGTCAAATAGACGACCTGAATGGTGATGGTGTTATTAACGATGACGATTTACAGTCAGTATCTTTGTTTTATGATGAAGTTAACCTTCAACTATTTACCGATTTCGGCGCTGTTACACCTGCTGGAGCTGGTTTTGCACCAAGTGTAGGCAGTGGTTCGTGGGCAGATGGTAATTTCTATGAGTTTACGCAAGACGGCCAAATTCAACAATGTAATTCAGGTCCGAGACTACCTTCTGGACGTGCCTTGCTTGAAACTTACGACGACGGTCGCGGTAATATCTGTGGCATAGATTTCTTTGATAGTGTATCTCAAATTCGTTCTCCAACTAGCCGTCATAATTTGTACGTGTCATTTAACTATGATATTACAGATAACCTTCGCTATATAAGTGATGTTGTTTACGCTAATACAAGCGGTACTGAGCTAGTTAACCAAGGCGGTTTTCAAACTGGTTTCTTTGGTGGCACGTCAGCTGCAATTACGGTACCAATTGATAACCCGTTCTTATCTTCACAGGCTCGTCAAACACTAGCAGACGCAGGCTTAGAGGGTGATCAATTTTCTATTCACCGTTTCAATAACGACTTAGTATCGTCAGGTGGTAACTCTAACGAAACGCATACTTGGCGCGTAAGTAATGTTCTTGAAGGTGAATTTGAATTCTTAGACCGAGAATTTTATTGGGATGCAGCTGTCGTTCATGGCCGCTCAGATGTGAACATCAGAACAACGGGTATTGTTGATGGACGTTTTCTAAATGCAGTCGATGCACGTAGTATTGACGATGCAATGTTGACTCAAATACGTGATGCCCGTGATGATATAAATACATTGGATGAGGCATTAGAAGCCCTACAAGGCTCTCGTTCAGCATTTACAGGTGGTTTCCAACGTGGAGATACTATTTGTGGTGCTTACGCTGACCTCGCTGCAGGTTCACTTGAAGGCTTCAATTCGCAAGCTTCTGGCTCTGGCTTGACCGATGAAGACCTACCGTTTTTAGATGGATGTCAACCACTTAACTTATTTGGCTCACAGGCATCAAATGCTTCACTCGATTTCATTACGGGTGGCTCGCAAATGTCTCAAGCGAGCAATATGCAAACCGTTTATACATTCAACCTTGGGGGTGCTGCTTTTGATTTACCTGCAGGCCCACTTGATTACGTAGTTGGTATTGAGCGACGTATTGAAAAGAGCAAATATGAGCCTGCAGTTGGCGGTAGGGTACCAATTACGCGTAGCTCGATTGATCGCCCAGTTAATGGTGGGTACGATACAAACGAGTATTATGTAGAAATCGTTGCTCCTGTAATTTCAGCTGATATGGATATTCCATTTGTACAATACCTTGAAGTAAGCGGCGCTTACCGTAATCAAGAGTTCAATACAAATGCTCCTGCTGGATTCGAAGATCGTTCAACAGAAGAAGATGTTGTTCAAGCTAGCATGAAGTGGGTAATAAACAACGACCTATCTTTACGTGCTACCTATGCAACAGCGTTCAGAAATCCATCAATTAACGAGTTGTTCCAACCAATACAACAATCGTTTATATCGGGTGACGATCCATGTGATGCACGTTATGTTGGTCTTGGGCCAAACCCAACTGCACGTAAAGCTAACTGTGAATCATTAGGAATAGATACTGATACATTTACGTCGTCTATCTCTGACGGTACTATATCGACCGGTTATGTTTCAGGTAACCCTGACTTAAATCCAGAAACAAGTAAATCATACACTTACGGGTTAGCTTGGACTCCAGATTTTGTTGAAAATTTACAAATAGGTATTGATTACTACAACCTTGAAATTGAGGGTGCAATAGACGATGTTACATTTGAGACATTAGCAGCAAATTGTTATGATTCACCTGATTTTCCGAATGAAACTGCTTGTGATACATTCACTCGTGGAGATGACAATCAAGTTATTCGTGCAGGAAATCAGCCAGCTAACGTAGCATTAGCGACGTTTGAGGCAGTATCATTGTCTGTGTTCTATAGCCATGACTTAGGTGAGTGGGGTAATTTGAATATTGCTTCTACTACGCAGCACAATATCACAAATGAAAACCAAGCTACTGCAACATCTGAAGTTCAGGAAGATGTAGGTGATTTCTCAGATCCAGAATGGACGGGTACATTCGATGTTAATTGGATGTATGAAGATCTGTTTGTTAGTCATCGTGTACGCTGGCAGAACAGAACGCTGATTGATTCACTCGAGCAGCAGTTATACTCGTATAATTTCCAGCGTTCTGAAGACGGTACATTAACGGGCGACTTTACTAATGAAAATGCTTCGCGCTTTCTGCATGATCTAAGTATTGGTTATAACCTAGGTACATCAACTACAGTTCAGCTAAATATCCAAAATTTACTCGATCGTACAGCTGATGACTTAACCGCTACTTCGTTCGGTTTTAATCAGTTTGGTTTAGATGAGCGTTTAGGCCGTCGATTTAGCTTACGTTTTAATCATAAGTTTTAATGATTATTTCGCTACATAACTCTTTGCATTTGTTTGTATTAGAGTATTAGCTTGAAAGCTAACATTTAATAATTGAGGCGTTTTATTTCTTTTAGACTTATTTGTTAGCTTTTCGATACTATATAATGCTCCTATTATCTATTGATAATAGGAGCATTTTTTGTCGTTTACTAAGGGTTAAGGTAAACGCCAATTCTGCAGGATATTCTAAATTTATTTTAAGCCTCCTATTGATGTCAGTGAAGGCCAAGGTCGTCAGGGCCACTTATTAAAAAGCTTTGGTTAGGCTGGGAGTTATGTTTTCTTTTTTTAAACTCAATTTAAGTGTCGTTGATTGAAGCGAATATTCACTATTCTATGATAAGCCGTGTTTTGTGCTTTTACATCAACAACTTTCATAAGCACTAGGAAAAGATCTTTTTAGTTGAGTAGTTTATGATTTCTGAGACGGCTAAAGTGCGTTCAAGTCTATTATGAAGTCTAAGAAAGAGTGAGTAGATCACCAATAGATTCAACATTATTTATGTAGGTAATAACATTCCCCAACTCTTTTATAAATTGAAAACATAAGTAACGTAATATTATGAGCTTTTTGTTATTATTAACATTATTAAGTTTTCGTCTATACCTAAATGACATATACCCTTAGACCTTACCAGCAAGAAGCCGTAGAACGCACCGTTTTACACTTTAGAAAGAGTAATGATCCTGCCGTTATTGTGCTACCAACCGGTGCAGGTAAAAGCCTTGTTATTGCTGAACTTGCCCGTATTGCTAAGCAAAAAATATTAGTGCTTGCTCATGTAAAAGAGCTGGTAGAGCAAAATTCGCAAAAATATAAAAGTTTTGGTTTAGAAGCGAGTATATTTTCAGCAGGTTTAAAAGAAAAGTCATTAAACCATCAAGTAACCTTTGCCAGTGTGCAATCACTTTCTCGTAATTTAAATAAATTAAATGAGCATTATTCGTTACTTATTATTGATGAATGCCACAGGGTAAATGGGGATAAAAAAAGCCAGTACGGAAAAGTAATAAGTAGTTTAAAAGAATATAACCCTCAGTTAAAAGTATTGGGTTTAACAGCAACACCATATCGCCTAGGAATGGGGTGGATATACTATCATCATTATCATGGCTTTGTTAAAGGGACTAAAGAAAGCCCGTTTAAAAGTTGTATTTTTGAATTGCCGCTCAGGTATATGATCAAACATAATTATTTAACGCCGCCGAACGAAGTTGATGCAGCGATTAGCCATTATGATTTTTCGTCTCTAGATAGCAATGCATTTGGGCAATATACGACAGATGATATGAATGCGCTTTTAAAAAACAGTGAGCGCGCAACGAAAGCTATATTACAGCAAGTAATTCAGTACAGTGAAGAGCGTGAAGGTGTTATGGTTTTTGCCGCCACGGTAATGCATGCTCAGGAAATATTAAGCTACCTACCAGCTCATCAAAGTGCACTTATAACAGGTGATACGCCAAACACTGAGCGCGATAAAATCATTAAGCAATTTAAAGCTAAGCAATTAAAGTATCTAGTTAATATATCGGTACTAACAACCGGCTTTGATGCGCCACATGTCGACTTTATAGCTATTTTAAGACCTACAGAATCGGTTAGTTTATATCAACAAATTGTGGGGCGAGGTTTAAGGTTATCTGAATCGAAAACGGATTGCTTAGTAATAGATTATGCCGGCAATGGTTTTAATTTATTTCACCCTGAAGTAGGTGACAAAAAAGGCGATAGTGATAACGAGCCTGTACAAGTGCTTTGCCCAGGTTGTGGGTTTGCGAATATATTTTGGGGTAAAACAGACTCCACTGGCAAAGTAATAGAGCACTTTGGCAGGCGTTGCCAAGGCCTATTAGAAGATGATGATGGACATAAAGAGCAGTGCGATTATCGTTTTAGGTTTAAAGAGTGTGAGCAGTGCGGTGCCCAAAATGATATTGCTGCACGTAAATGCCATGATTGCGGCGCGGTAATGGCCGACCCTGATGATAAGTTACGTAATGCATTAAACTTAAAAGACGCACTTGTGCTTCGATGTAGTGGGTTGTCGGTAACTCAAATTAAAGATGAACTTATTAAAATAACGTATTTTGATGAAGATGGTGCAAGTTGCGATGAGGTATATAACCTTGCAAATAAAGGCGGGCAATTTATATTTAATAAGCAATTTGGTCTACGAGTAGGACTTGGACAAACACCTATTAATTTTAAAACTGCAGAGCAAGTAGTAAAAGCACAATTTGAATTAGTACCACCGGATTTTGTTATTGCACGAAAAAGCAAAAAGTATGGTTGGAAAGTGGCTGATAAGCTATTTGACTATAAAGGGGGTTTTAGAAAGGCAAATCAGTTAAGCCGCTAAGCTTAACTGACAGAGTACATTGAACTAACAGGCAATTAAGCTTCGTCACTGTCCATTAATCCCCAGCCGTCACCGTATCCATTAAAGCTATTAGCAATGCTTTCAATGTATTGCTCTGCTTGTCCTAGAAGGGTGTGCTCTGGCACCATTTGTACTTGAGTGATTACTTCCCAAACGCCAGTGTCTTTACATTTTTCAAGTTTAGCATTTTGAACTAATGCATCAGAGACTATTTCTTTAGCAAATTTTTCAGCATCGGCTTCTTGTTCAAATAAAATAAAAAATCGACTTGGTGCATTTTATTTAAATCAATGCCAGCAGCGGCTATTTCGGCTAAAAGTTGGCCGTTATCATCATCAGGGAATTGCATTAAAAACTCATTTAAAATTAATTTTTTATTCGTAGGCGCTATTGTAACTAAAATATTGTCTTAACGCGTACTAATTTTAATTATGCTGATATTTATTCAAAGTTAAATTTACGCGTTAGATTGTTATTAAGTTAATGTGTTGCTCATTATGGCTATGCTAATATGCGCGTAATTAGCCAGTTTTATGTAAGATTTTAAAAGTAAGGATATTTACTTGTTTATTAAATTTTTACGTTGCATATGTGTTGTGAGCGCTTTAATTGCGACAAATAGCTATGCGGCAGAAAAAGTCATAGAAGATTACGAAATTAAAGGGTTAAGTGGCGATTTAGAAAATAACGTAGCCCTTTATCTCAAGCAGTTAATTGGCGAAAAGCCAACCCGTACACTTCGTCGTTATGCTCAAAAACAAGTACAAAATAGCATCAAAGCACTTGGCTATTATAGCCCGACCGTCGAGGTTATTTATGATAAAGACGACAGTGAGCTAATTGTTAAAGTAGAACGTGGGCCTGCAACTCGTATAGAAGCAATTAATATTACGCCAAACGGTGATGGTCAAAATGATCCACAATTACAGGCATTGATTAAAAATACTAATTTAAAGCAAGGCGATGTTTTAAATCATGGTAGATACGACTCTGCTCATAAAAAAATAGAATCTATGCTACTAGAGCTTGGCTATTTTGATGCCAAGTGGCCAGCGCGCAAATTAGAAGTGTCGATTAAAAAAATAGTGCTGCTATTACTTTTATAATTGATACCGGAGTTAGGTATCAGTTTGGCAATATACAAATTGCCAGTAGTACACCCGCTGAAAAATACATACGCTCTATAGCGCCTTTCTCTCAGGGCCAACCTTATAAATCAACGCATATTGCTGACTATAACCTAGATTTATCAAGTACCCCTTATTTTGCGAGTGTGCGTGTTTATGCTGACATTGCAGCGCGTAAAAACAGCCAAGTACCGATTAAAGTTGAAGTATTACCCAAGCCAGCTAACAGCTATGAAATTGGCGGTGGTTTTAGTACTGACTTAGGGCCTAAGGTGCGTTTTAAATGGAGTAAACCGTGGATCACAGAAGACGGCCATTACCTCGAAACTAATTTAAATGTGGCACAAAAGCAGCAAGATATTTCCATGGCTTATACAGTTCCGGTTGATGATCCTAATGATGATTTATGGCGATTCTCTGTCGGTTATAAATTAGAAGATGAGCTCACAAACGACACTTACAGTGAAATATTAACAGGGCAAGTTCAGCGCCAATGGTTGACCGAAAATAAGTGGGTGCGGACTGCATTTTTACGCCGCGACCAAGAAACCTACCGTATTGGTGATGAAGACGAAGAAAGTACCGAAATGTTAATGCCTGGCATTAGCTACGCGCGCAAAAAATCAAAAGGCGGCACGACTCCCTATTGGGGAGAGCAGTGGCTTATATCTGCTGAGTTTGGCTTAGATGATGTGCTTTCGAGTACTAATTTGATTAGGGTGCAAATGCAACATGCATGGCTACGCACTTATTTTGACCGCCACTTGGTGTTTTTAAAAGCGAATGTGGGAGCAATGCTTGTTGATGATATTAACAACGTGCCATTTTCACTTCGATTTTACGCAGGTGGCGATCAAAGCGTTCGTGGTTTTGCGTACCAATCAATTTCGCCTGAGAACGATGACGGCGAGCTAATAGGTGGTAAGTATTTACTATCGGGCACGATGGAATATAACTACCAGTTTGCTAAAAATTGGCGAGCAGCTTTATTTGTAGATGGTGGTACTGCGACTAATGATTTTTCTGATGATTTTGAAGTAGGTGCTGGTTTTGGTTTTCGCTATTTAACACCCGTTGGCCCTGTGCGTATAGACCACGCTTGGGGATTAACAAAAGAAAGTAAAAGCACACGTTTAAGTATTACCATAGGGCCAGAAATTTAATGTCATTATTAAAAAAGATTACAGCCGCCGTAAGTGCTATTTTTGTCACGTTAGTTGTTGCACTATTTTGTTTGTTATTTACCGCACCCGGTAATCAATTTATTGCTTATAGTGCAAACAAAGCGGTAGATGGACTACATATTGAAATTAAAGATGGCCGTTTTATTTATAACGATGCCTTTAATGTACGCTTTACTAACAATGGGCTGGATTTTAATGCTCAACAATTGAAAATTGATTTGTTTTGGTGGCAGTGCGATGGAATTTGTATAGATAACTTAAGTGCTAAATCTATAAATTTAACATTACCAAAAACTGCAGAGTCAGAAGAAGAAGCCGCGGCAGAGCCGCTTAAAAAAATTAGCTTACCTTTTAATATTGCTGTAAAAAACATTGCGATCAATAAATTTACTCTAGAGCATCCAAGTGCAAACGTAAGCGTTAATAACTTTAAACTCTCAGCAAAAGCAGAGGGTTCAAAGCTGACGGTTAAAAGCCTGAATATTCCCACCATACTTATTGCTTTAAAAGAGCAAGAACAAGATGCGAAAACACAAACGGCGCAAAATACTCAAGCGCCTTTAACGCACCTACCTGCATTACCTAATATAGAATTTACTTCGCCACTTGACTTAGTTGTTGAAGACTTTGAAATAGCTAACATTACGATTGAGCAAAACGAAGCCCAGCATGTTATTGAAAACATCTCGCTGCAATTAAGTGTGGAAGATGCGGTTATTAATTTAGAGTCATTCTCAGCAAAGTATGAGCAGTGGCAGCTTAATACGCATCTTAACGCTGAGCTTACAGGGAACTTGCCCGTAAAAGGGGATGTTGTTTTACAAAGTGACGAGCATCAAGCCAATTTGCAGTTGAATGGCGACTTATCAAATCTAAACTTAAATTTAGAAACACAGGGGCAATACCCACTTAGTTTAACGGCAACAGCAAATTTAAAGCAAAAAAACTATCCGTTTGAGTTAAATGGAAAAATTAAGCAGTGGCTTATTGATGCACAAAGTAATGAGCTTAAATTGCGAAATGTAAGCCTTAACGCACAAGGTAATGCCGACGACTATCAGCTTAGCCTACAGGCGAATAGCCAACTAGGCGCGTACCCAGCTGTTGACTTAAATACCCAATTAAAAGGCAGTCTTACCAAAGCAACTCTACAAGCGCTAGGCATTAAAGCAAACGAAAGCAGTGCAACTATAAAAGCCAATGTTGATTGGCAAAAAGGCATACAGGCTAACTTTAATGGCACGCTTGCTAACTTAAAAGCGCAGTACTTAACTGATGCCGTTACCAGTGATATTTCAGGACAGTTTAAAGGCTCGTTTAATGCAGCTGTCGACAAGTGGCAGCTACAAATGAATAATACAAAGTTAAGCGGATTACTTAACGACGTGCCACTAGAATTTGCCTCAAACTTTAAGCTCGACAACACGTTAAAAGCTAATATTGATAGCTTTTATTTAAGTAGCGGCACCAATAAATTAGCACTAAGCGGTCAAGTTGATGACACTTGGCAGGTTGATGGCAAAGTAACACTAAAAAGTGATGAAAAAGCTAATATTCCATTTACTGCCGACGGCAACGCAAATTTAAAAGTGAGAGGGGAAAGGTTAACGCCCTCTGTTGATTTAGCACTAATACTAGATCGCTTTATTTTTGATGAAATAAACATTAATAAATTATCAGTAAAAGGGCAGTTAGATACCGCAGCCGATTGGCAAACCGATGTTTCGGTAAGTGTTGGTTCGGCGCTGGTGGCCGAACAGCAAATTAATAGCGTTAAAATTGATATTAGCGGCGACAAAACAGATCATCAACTTACGGCATCTGTAGATGCCGAGCAAGGCAGTATAGAGCTTGAAGTTAATGGCAAAATTAATAATACCACTTGGAATGGCGAGCTTAGTAATGTAACGCTCAGCGATAAAAAGCTTAGTTTTAGTAATACTAGAAATATTGCCATTATGGTTAATACGCAAAGTGGCGACTTTGATGTAAGTGCACATTGTTGGGCATCTGATCAAAGTGAATTATGTATAGACACCTTAGCGCAGTCAAAAAATCTCGGTCAGTTAAATGCTAAACTAAGCAACTTAGCACTTGAGGAGCTTAAGCACTTTTTACCTAATAGCATTCGTACTCGCGGTAATATAGCTGGCGATGTAGCACTTAATTGGCAAAGCGGCGCGCTTAAAACATTACGCGCAAATATCGATTCTAGCGACTTAGAAGCAGTGCTAACCTCGGAAGAAGATCGTTTTAAATTACCAATCGAAACTTTAACTATTAGTGCGTTTTCGGATTCTCAAATTGGCAAGCTTGAAGCTAATTTAGAATCAAGTGTATTAGGCAAAATTAATACACAAATTAATATCGACGATATACAAAATACGCAAGCGCTTAACGGCACTATAAATATTGATAAAATACTCCTTTCAGACTTACAACCTTTTCTTGAAACCCTTGAGCAGTTAAAAGGTGATATTAGCGGTAAAGTCGCGTTAGCAGGTACGTTAAAAGATCCATTATTAAATGGCGAGCTTAATGTGAGCGATATTAGTTTAGAGGGCGAGCAATTACCTATAGCGCTGCAAAAATCAAATATAAACGTATTGTTTGATAAAACAACAGCCACAATAAAAGGCAACTTAAACGACAACCAGGGCGGTAAAATAAACCTCACCGGTGACGTTGATTGGCAAGGTGCGCAACCTGCTGTAAATGTGGCGGTAGTTGGCGAGCAGTTTTATGTACGCGCGCAGCAAGGGGTTACTTTTAAAGTATCGCCGGATTTAAAAATAGGCTTGGCTAATAATGCACTCAAGCTTGCTGGTGAGGTAGTTGTGCCTTACGGTCGTATAATGATTGAAGAGCTTCCTGAGGGCGCGGTGCAAGTTAGCGATGATGAAATTATTGTTGATCAAAAAACCGAGGCCACAGAAACAGTCCCGTTTGATTACGACATAGATTTAAAAGTGATTGTTAAAAACGATGTAAAAGTAGAGTCGTTTGGCTTGGAATCAAAAGTTGCGGGTGATTTAGCGATAAAAATGAGTCAAGGTGCACCAATTATAGCCACAGGTGAGCTTAACTTAATTGAAGGTACTTACTTAGCCTTTGGGCAAGATTTAATAATCAGCACCGGGCAAGTCGGTTTTAGCGGTTCAATTGAACAACCATTTTTAAATATTAAAGCAATACGTAACCCCGATACGACTGCAAATGGTGTCATTGCAGGGGTGACGCTCACGGGTAATGTTGAGCAACCAACGCTTAAAATATTTTCTGAGCCTGCGATGGATCAAGCACAAGCACTTGCATATTTACTTAATGGCCAACCTTTAGGTGATGGAGAAAGTTCGTCAAGCGATGCTATGCTTACACAGTTATTACTCTCTCAAGGGGTTAGCCGCAGCGAAGGGGTTGTTTCTAAGGTAGGTGAAACCTTTGGGTTGTCAGATGTAAGTTTAAGCTCATCAGGTAGTGGTGATAGTACCAAAGTAGAAATATCAGGATACGTAGCACCCAGTTTGCAAGTTAAATATAGCGTGGGTGTATTTGATTCGCTCAGTGAAGTGGCTGTGCGTTATCAGTTACTTTCACAGTTATACATAGAGATAACAAGCGGCCTATATCAAAATGTTGATGTGCTATATAAGTTTGATTGGGAATAACTAAAACTATAATAATTATAAGGATATAAGCGATGAAAAAAATTATATTGCCAGCTCTACTTAGTGTTTTATTGAGCGGTTGTGCTCAACAACTCGGTGATGATGTTGCTAAACAAGAGCTACCTTTATTGAGCGCGAGTGAGGTAATTGCTAGTGCAACAGATAATGACTGGCGAGTAGTGGATGCTCAAAATATTTTAAAGATAACGCTGCCAACGGGCGATGCGTACATTGAGCTTAATGAACAGTTTGCTCCAAAGCACGTTCAAAATATTAAAAAACTAGCGCGAGAACGGTTTTATAAAAATACTAGCGTTTATCGGTTTGTTGAAGGTTTTGTAGCGCAAGGCGGGGACAGCTCGGGTAAAAAGTTAATTAAAACGGCAGATAAAACAGTCCCTGCTGAGTTTTATTTAACAACAAACAAACCACTTTTAATTACTGAGCTAAATGGCGACGGATATGCACCAGTTACTGGCTTTTTAAACGGCTTTGCAGTTGCTCAAAATTCAGCACATACGCAAACATGGCAAGTGCATTGTAGTGGTGTGTTTGCAATGGCGCGCGATAACGATATAAATAGTGCGAGTACGGAGTTTTTTGTAACGATAGGGCAAGGCCCGCGCTACCTTGATAAAAACATTACGGTGTTTGGTCGAGTGCTAGAAGGTATAGAGCATTTTAACCGTTTAGCGCGTACGCCAAGTGCAGGAAAAGCATTTAACCCAATTACCAATATACAAGTCCTTGGCGATGTACAAAGCGATAAAAGTATATTTAAAGTGATGAAAACAAACTCATCGGTGTTTAAAAACTTAATCAATGCTCGTAAAAACCGTGTTGAAGCATGGTTTGTTAAAGCACATAACTACGTTGATGTGTGTGGTATGCCCATACCCACTAAGCGTGAAGTTAATTAAAGAATGTAAAAAGGAGCCTAGGCTCCTTTTTTAATACTCATATTTCAGTTTAAAATAAACTACTGACGATTAATTTTAACTGCAAATGGCGTATCGTTATAATGCGTAGAGCGATACGGGTTTATATCAAGCCCGCCGCGACGAGTATAACGCGCGTAAACCTCTAACTCTTTAATATTAAGTTGTGTTGTTAAATCGCTATAAATACGCTCAACACACTGCTCATGAAATTCGTTATGCGTTCTGAACGAAATTAAGTAACGCAGTAACGATTCGCGACATATTTGCTCGCCTGTGTATCGTATAATCACACTTGCCCAGTCAGGCTGGGAGGTAATTAAACAGTTCGATTTAAGTAAATGGCTATAGAGCGTTTCTGTAACTACGTTATCATTTTTTGCTTTAAGTGAATTAGCATCAATATCGTAATTATTAATCTCAATATCTAAGTCATCAATACATTCACCTGGCAGCGCTGTACACGGTAAGCAATTGTAATCATCAGGATTATATAAAGTCACTTTGACAGGGCTGTTAACCGCGTTTGATAAGTCATCAATTAAATGCTGTTTTACTACATCAATGCTTTCAAATCGGGTTTGGTTAAAGCTATTTAAATAAAGTTTAAACGACTTTGACTCAATAATATGGCTGCTTTGGCATTCAAAGGTAAATAAGGCCACGGCAACTTGCGGCTTACCTTTAGTATTTAGCCATGAAAGCTCGTAACCTGTCCAAATATCTTGGCCTTTAAATGGAAGCTCTGCTTCGTCAATATTTAAAGCATCACGATTTAGTTTGCGCGCAATAGGGAAAAGCAAGCTTGGCGTGTACACATCTACATACTCAGTAGATTGGCCTAATACGCTACCTTTAAGGTCTGGAGAATTGCTGTAATCTGTCATGTTTGCTCTTAAATAGTTACAATAGGGACATTATATCTAATTTAAATGAGTTTCACAGTATGTCTGTTGCATTGCTTATAGAACAACTTCATCAAACATTTAGCGAAAATACCCTTAAAAACACCACAAAGTACCCACTTATTGCGCACGACGAGCAATGGCCAAGCCCATGTGAAGTTGGTGAGGTTGACGAGCAAGGAAACATTCAATGGCAGGGCGCGCGTCAGCAACCTGCAGGTTCGCTTAATGATTTAGCCAGTGCACTAGAGCTTGAGTTTCCAAAAGAGCTTAGCGAGCTATACGGACATATGTACGGTGGAAGTATTTTAGCAAGTATTGATGGGCATCAGGTTGAATTACTACAAGCATGGAATGAAGAAGATTTTAATTTACTACAGCAAAATATAACGGGCCACGTTTTAATGAAACGCAAGCTCAAGCAACCAGAAACAGTATTTATTGGTTTAACAGATCAAGATGATTTACTAGTGAGTGTATTGGTGCACACTGGTGAAGTATGTTTAGAGCACGTAGGCAAAAACACACACCATGTACTTGCACCTAACATTAATGCTTTTTTAAAGGCATTAGAGGTTTAAAACGTGTTTAATAAATCAGCTTAGCGTTATCACTAAGCTGATTTTAAGCACTCACTAAAGTTGTTACTGAAAATCCCACGATATATTAGACACTAAGCCACACGGCTCACACCTAAAGTCGAATAACCCAAACCACGATTCAGGTAATTTCCAATCGCCATTGCAGCTAGGGCATTTTCGTTCAAGTTCAGACGCTTTATCTACGCCGCCTACACGGTATAAATAATAATAGGTTGGCTTTTTAGTTAAAAAACTAATTCGCTTTGTTATGTCTTTTCCGCGTCTGTATAAGTCGCTTTGGATACTCGATATTTCTTCAAGTGCCGGAAACTCACAACGGGTTGCGCCATTAATTTGAATTTGATCGCAGGCTTGCCAATCTTCTTGCCATTTTATAAGTGTTTTATAGTCACCATTAGCAATTGCCGGAATACGAAATAGCGGCACAGGCAAAAAGTCATCACCACAATAAAGCGGGCTGCACGTATGCACATAGGTTGTATATAAAATATAACCAGATGGTTCTTTGCAGCAATCAGCGCCGTTGGAGTGAATATCTTGTCCAATCACTTTTACTTTTGGCGCAAGTAGCCCCGCACTATGTAACTTTTCGATACTGTGCTTAACAAACGGGCTGTTATTTAGCGGGTGCATTGCATCTTCAGTAGGGCACATCACTCGGGTAATAAAAAAGCCGTCTTTTAAAACGGTTGGAAACTCTTCACCCATTATTTGACCATTAAAACGCAGTGCATTTACTAAGCGATTTATTGCTTGTTCGGCTTGTTCTAAGGTGGTGTCTTGGTAGCAATCAAAAGTTAAATCAACAACGAACATTTATAGTCTCAAATTATTTTTGTTCTAGCAGTGCAAGAAGTTTATCGAGTTTTTGCTCAATTCTATCTAATTGACTTGTTTTAAGCTCAGTACTATCTGACTGCTGTGGGTTTCTCATGAAGTTATTAATTGAATCAGGATTGTTTTTATATTGGCTTACTGCTGCAATAATCATCGGCATAGGAACCGGTTGCGCCAAACGGCCTTTAGTTAGAGCTACAGTAGGGGTTTTGCCTTCATCAAGAAGGGCTTTAATTGCATCAAATACAACTGAATTCATTAGATATATAACTCTTTAGTAAAATAAATACGCAGCATATAAATGCCGCGCAGATGCTATGTTAGCAATAAATAAGGGAGGGTACATTAAATAAAGTTACTTACTTTGACGAATGCGTACATCTAACTCGTCAATTACTTCACTCCAGTCTCCGTCTTGTGCAAGGGATTCAGCTAAAAAGTGCTGTTGTGCTTCATCCCAAAAAGAAGCTTCTTGGAGTAGTGTTGTGTCTTCTAATTCATGTGAGGCAATAAATGTATCTATTTGCTCATCACTATTAGGTAATTCAAGTTGTGCAAAAAGTGTGTTAATGTCGTGTTTTGTCGTATCCATGATATTGCTCCTTTAAATGAATGAAAATTCATACTAGTACTTAACTGTACCTCCTGCTAGTTAAACTCTCGCTGAATTTACGGTTAATAATTTTAGGTATATAGTTAGGTATATAGTTAGGTATATAGTTTGGTATATAGTTAACGCAGTCTATAGCTAAAATAATAAAGGAAATACAATGAGTGTAACCACGCCAGCTGATACGTTCAGCGTACAGTATTTAGCCGCAGAAGATATTAGCACTGCAGCGAGCCTAATTTATCAGGCTTATCATGACGATCCTGTATTACAAAACATGCTTAGCTACAATGACGAAAATAAATCAGTTTACGAAAAAAAATTACGATCATTAATTCGCGAAGAGCTCAGTAGTTTTTGGCAAGAAAAGCAGCCATTAATTGGTTTATACCGCAACGATAAATTAAAAGCAGTAGCGTGTGTATTTGAATCTAATAGCCAATTACAAGCGCAGCGTTATTGGCACTGGCGTTTAAAATTAATGCTGAGTGCGGGCTACTTACAAACAAATCAATTAATCGATAAAGAACAAACAATTAGAGATGCCCTTAAAGAGAAAGGCAATTACTACTTTTTAGCTTTTATTGCCGTAGATCCGCATTTTCATGGGCAAGGGTTTGGTCGTTACCTACTACGAGGGCTTGATGATTTAGTTAAATGTAACGCTGAGTCAACGGGGATGGCTGTATTTGTAACGCGTAAAGAACACACTGAATTTTTTAAAACCGAAAAGTTTGAAGCATTTAAACACCTTACTTTTAACCAAGTAGAGGGCGAGTTACTGTTTAAATCAATAATTGAGCCAACTATTTAAAATTATGACGTAAGCCAATGCGCCCAAACGGACATAAGACCGTGAGATATATCTCACATTATCGTGAGCATTATCAGTTAAAGGCTATTAATAAATAGCCTTTTCTCATTCAAGCTATTGTAATATAAGGTCTATTTCTATTTTTCATTTTTGTGACATTTATTTATTTAATGTTAAGTCCTATTTCTCCCCCCTGATTGCTTTAAACTTCTCTTTGTCAAGACGACATAGCTCAATGATTGAGTTACTGCCAAGGATAGGGAATAGGCAACATAGCAGACGCTAGCAGGAAGCATAAAGGACAAGCTAAAACGGATACAAGGAAGAATAAGGAAGTGCATGAAGCACTTAGTAACTAGGAGTTACTTTAGGATAATTACGGATGACGCTACAGGAAGTAGCAGGAGCGTTAGTTTACGCAGGACAGCCAAGATGGCAAGTGGATATTGCAAGATGCAATAAGTGGCAGGAGCTACTTAAAAGGATTGCCAAGGATGATGCTACGGATGTAGCCAAACGATAGATTTCGTGGGTTTGCCAAGGTGGCTATGGATATTGCAGGATGCAATGTGAGGGTAAACAAGGTTGTTTACTCGTTCAGGGGATGATAATACGGATTTAAGATAGTGGATATCTAGCAGGATGCAGTCCAATTGGGGCGTAACTTTAGTTACGCCTTAGTTTTTTGTGTTGGAGTAAATTTATTAATTTAAGACACACACTCCTAAAGTATATTAAGTTTTATATTTTATGCGGCGGAACAACCACACTTTTCAAAAACTCATTTTCCATAATTAACACACCTTGATAAGCATTTTCACCATCGCTTGAAAACTCAAATATAAATTCACTTTTAATACCAGGCTTACCGTTCTTTAAAAAACCAAAGCGGCGTTTTATGCATGCAACGCTCATCAATTGCACCTGCAGTTGGTCACTTTGACGTTTAGCATGAACGTTCGCCGCTTCAGCAACCTTTCGGTTAAGCCAAAATAAGTAAATTACACTACCAATAAGTATGAACGTCCATAAACTTGCCATTTAAGAAAATAACCTTCCAATTGCACGCGCGAGGGTTTCGCTACGATTTTCTTTACGTAATAAGCCTAATAAATGCGGGCGAATAGTCGGTATTGCAACTAAGTCAGCAAAAATACTTGGAAACAATTCTTCAATTTTTTGATGATGCGCGCAATTATCCATAAATACATGTAAGCGTTCAGGGTTTTCTAATTGCTTAAAACACCGCCCAGCTATTGTTAGTAACACGTCAGAGTCGTGTCTTACCGGTGAGGTTAGTACAGTATCGACTAATTGAGCGCATAACCCTTGAGCTTGACCTTTTGATGCAGATCTTAGTGCTGCGGTTATAGCCACTGTGTCGTTGTTACTAATTGCGGCCTGCGTGTAATCAACAAGTAACTCACTCATTGAGGTTGGTATTTCAACGTGTTCAAGCATGGCACTGAGTGGTTGTAGTACTTCAATAGGTAAATGCGCCCATGCTTTTTGCAGATTACTTAAGTTTGTATCGCTGTCTAAGCGTAGTGCAAAATCGGCAATACCCTGTAGTGCAACACTTTGCCAATTATCAAAACCAATTTTACCGCTAAAGTACAGTTGTGCATGCTCGTAATACTGCGATGCAGGCTGTTTTAATAGTATTTTTACTTGGGCGTTAAATGCCGCTAATTTATTTGCGTTTGGTGTAAAAACATAAGGGTTATTATCAAGCTTTCCATCGGCTTGCTCACCTGTAATTTCAGTGCCTAGCGCTTGAATAACCATATCAGCAAAGTGATCGCGACTAGCACTTACCAGCATACTTTGCTCATCAAGTGGAAACTTTAAAAACCATACATACGGTTCTTTACTGGCTTTAGTATCCCAAAATTGAATAGCGAGCCATGCATGACCAGCAAGTGGATAAGGGTAAGGCACTTGAGCTTGTTCAATAGCTAAAAATTGTTTTTTATCAAGCTTAGTAATGTGCCTGCCAATATCAAAAGCACGCCACTGAGTACCCGCACCATCTAAAAGCTGACCTAATGTAGCTATTTGATCACTCATTGTTTTCTCAACTGTTTTTACTGCAAAATTACATTAATTATACGTCATAGCCGCCTATGAGGGAACAGGGTATAATTGCATTACATATATAAAAGAGGGTGGTTATGTACCAGCAAACCCAAACTTATTTAGTGCAGCTAACAGCACTTTTACAAAAACACGCGCTTTGGCAAAGTGAGCCAATAGACGCTGAGGCACTGCTATCAAATACTCCTTTTTGTCACGATACAATGGCATTTGAGCAGTGGTTACAATTTGTATTTATTGAAAAAATACAGCAATTAATAACACATAGGCAACCACTGCCGCGTAACTTTGCTATTGCCCCTATGGCGCAAATGACACTTGTGAATAAAGCCGGAAGCGATGAAATAATTGAATTACTAACAGCCCTTGATACCTTTTTAGGAGAACCAAATGAGTGAGCGTCCAGCGCCTATTGAATATGGCGAGCTGACTATTTTGTATCAAGATGAAAACTATGTGGCTATAAATAAGCCTTCAGGTTTATTAGTGCATCGCTCGTTTTTAGATAAACACGAAACCCAGTTTGCTATGCAAATGTTGCGCGACCAGCTAGGGCAACATGTATTTCCAGTACATAGGCTCGATAGACCTACGTCCGGCGTATTACTGTTTGCATTGAGCTCTGAAGCTGCTCGCGATATGAACCAGCTATTTATTGAGGGCACCATTGCTAAGCGCTATTTGGCCTTAGTGCGCGGTTTTGCACCAGAGTCGGTATTTTTAGATAAACCGCTTAAAGAAGAACTTGATAAAATAGCCGATAAGTTTGCAGATCAAGATAAAGCACCGCAAGAAGCGCAAACCCAGTTTAATTGCTTGCACCAAGCTGCATTGCCTATTCCTATAGGTAAGTATCCAACAGTGCGTTACTCGTTAGTTGAGTGTTTTCCAAAAACCGGGCGCAAGCATCAAATTCGCAGACACTTAAAGCACTTATCACTGCCTATCATTGGTGATGTAAATCACGGTGATAACCAGCATAATCAATTTTTTAGGGATCATTTTGAGCTAAGACGCCTAATGTTATTTGCAACAGAGCTTAGTTTTGTGCACCCTTATAGTAATGAATCAATAACAATTAAAGCGCCACTAGGTGAAGACATGCTTGAAATATGTAAGCAGCTAGGTTGGCCAGAGTAAGAAAAGGATTATTAATGGCACATATTAGTATTTTTGTAGGCAGCGTTAATGGCGGTGCAGAGCGTTTAAGCGATGAAGTTGCAACCACAATAGAGCAAGCAGGTCATACTGCAATAGTAATTACTGAAGCATCACTTGATGATATAAAAAAATGCATCGCATATTTTAATTGTTACCTCCACAACAGGGCAAGGTGATGTCCCGAGTAATTTGGCAGGATTGTACTTTGCAATGAATAGCACTTTCCCAATGCTTACCGATAAACCGTTTGGTGTAATTGCAATGGGTGACAGATGTTACGGCGATACATTTTGTGGCGCAGGGCGTAGCTTTGACGAGCTACTTCGCGATTTACAAGCAAAGCCTGTGGGCAATCGCCTAGAAATAGATGCATGTGAAGATTTTGAACCGTGGCCAGTAACCGAGCCTTGGTTAAAAGCATGGCTGGAGAAACTACCTGCTTAATACTTTAATTTTAAAGTATTAAAAAAGGAGCGCATGCGCTCCTTTTTATTTTTGTAGTTTTAATATAGTTTTATAAATTAACTACTTCTGACATCTACCTTAAGTTTTAGCTTTTGGCCAGGTTGTAAGTATTTTTGACCGGCTAAATTATTCCACTTAATAATTTCGTTAACGCTTAGATTAAACTTAGACGCAATACGTGCAAGTGAGTCACCACGGCGTACTTTGTATGTAATAGTACGGTTAGTGCTTGCCGTTGCTTGTGGTTTATTAGCTGACTTATACACAGTAAGTTTTTGATTTAGGCGCAGTACAGAGTTTTTCTTTAGCTTATTCCATTTAGCCAGCTCATCCATAGTTACGTCATATTCGCGGCTAATGTCCCATAACGTGTCGCCACTTTTAACTGTGTGCGAAAGCTTTGTACGAGTTGCTTTATTAGCCGCTAAACGCATCTGCTTTGGTAAATGCTCGCTATTTATAGCGCCATCAGTAAGCGGGACTAATAATTCTTGGCCTACTTTAATTGTATTTGATTTGAGTTTATTAAGCGATCGGATTGCACTTGAGCTCGTTGTGAACTTTTTGGCTATAACCGATAAACTGTCGCCTCGAGCCACAATATAACGTTGCCAGCGTAATCTGTTTTTAACATCAGTGTTTGCTAGTTTTTGGCTAAATTGCTCTACTTTATCAACAGGCAGTAATAAAGAATGCGGGCCATTAGGATCAGTTGCCCAGCGATTAAAACCGGGGTTTAATCTGTATAGCTCAGTAAGCGTCATGTCGGCCATATCAGCAGCAAGTGCTAAATCTATTTGAGAGCCAACATCAACCACTTCAACCACTTGTGCATTAATTACTGGTTGCCATGTAACGTTAAAGTCATCTGAGCGTTTTAATAAATCGGCAAGTGCTAATAATTTTGGTACGTAGGCTGTTGTTTCGCTTGGTAAATCAAGAGACCAAAAGTCGGTAGGTAAATGCTTTTTACGATTCTTTTTAATAGCGCGCATCAAGCGCCCTTCACCTGAATTATAAGCAGCAATCGCATTTAGCCAATCGCCTTCAAGTGTTTTATGCAAATACGATAAGTAATCAAGTGCTGCGCGAGTCGACTGCACTATGTCGCGGCGACCGTCGTACCACCAGTTTTGTTTTAAATCGAATCGCTCACCGGTTGCAGGCATAAACTGCCAAATGCCCGATGCACTGCGATTAGAATAACCAAACGGATCAAATGCACTTTCTACAATAGGTAGTAGTGCAATTTCGATTGGCATTTCGCGTTTTTCTACTTCTTCAACAATAAAGTGTAAGTAAGGTTCTGCACGTTTAGAAATACGATCTAGATACGATTGGTGGCGAGCGTAATAATTACGTTCAGTAACAACAGGGCGGTTTTGCGGTATTTCGATAGAAAGTTGGTAGCGAATTCGCTCCCATACATCATCAAACACGGGAGCTTCTTGCTCATCAGGGTCAATTTGCTGATATTGTGCGTTTACCATCAATGCATTGTTAATGTCGTTAGGACTTGCGCCTTCGAGTTGTTGGTTTGCTTGCGTGGCGACTTGAGAGTCTGAGTCTAATGTTGTCAGTGTTTGACAACCACTTAGCGCTAACGCCAAGGCTACTAATAGGGGAGATTTATTCATAAATACCAATACATCGGGTAAAAAACTCGGCGAATACTACCTATTATGAGTAAACATTGCCACTTAATGACTTTTAAAACGCAGGAATAGAATCATCACTATATTTTAAGTTAATGATTCTAATAAAATAAACATTAAAGTATTAGTTTATGCATTAAAAGTTGTCTTTGAACTGTCTCAGACTAGCAAAGTTCCCCCAAGGTTCATTGTTTTTTGTAACCGAGATGAATTTTTCTGGCACTAACTCTGTAACTGTTGGCAAATCGCTACGCATAAATGGATTTATTTTTAGCTCTTGGCCAATAGAGGTGGGTAGGGAAATTTGATTATTACTGCGTAACTCATCTACTTTTTTACTGTACGCAAGGAGTTCTGGATTGCGTGGCTCTACGGCCTTAGCAAAGGCAAGATTAGCCTGCGTGTATTCGTGCGTGCAATACACATTGCAGCTTGCAGGCAGCTCTCTTAATTTATTAAAAGATTTCCACATTTGCTCTGGCGTGCCTTCAAATAAGCGCCCACATCCGCCGCTAAATAATGTATCGCCTGTAAAAGCAAGTTCATCATTTGTGTAACAAATATGATCAAGCGTGTGCCCAGGAGTTGCTAAAATAGTAAAGTTAATATTAAGCACACTGATGCTTTGTCCATCAGAGAGTGCGTGAGTGACGCCTTTAAATGGACTATTTTCAGGGCCATAAACCGAAATATCTGGATAGGCGTCAACTAATTCAGCTACGCCATCAGTGTGGTCATAGTGATGATGCGTAATTAAAATGCCACCAAGCGTTAGTTTGTGCTCAGCTAAGTACGTTAATACGGGATGTGCTTGGCCTGGATCGACTACCCATGCTTGGTTATTGTTATCGGTAGTTAAACACCAAATGTAATTATCAGAAAAGGCTTTAATTGCTTTGACTTGCACCATGGTAAATTGCTCTATAAAGTGACACTTATCGCATAGTATAACGAGCTCAAAAAATGAAACCAGCCCTTAGTTTTCAAGAAGGACCCAAACCACTGTCGTGGCAGCAGTTTCCTCATGGGGATTATTTACGCACAGATATTGAACGTAAAATGAAGCAATGGCTGCCGCGTATGTTTGGCTATCATATGCTTAAGTTGGGTAATTTAAGTGGCGAATTAAACACAAGTATAAGTACGATTAAACACCAAGTGTGTGTTGCAGAGCCTGGGCCTTACACTGGGGTAGTTGCTGACATAGATGAACTGCCTTTTTACGAACATAGTATTGATGCTTGCATACTAAGCCACTGCTTAGAGTATCATTCAGACCCACATCACATTTTACGAGAAGCGCATCGCACGCTTATTCCGGGCGGTTATATACTAGTGACTGGTTTTAATCCGTTTAGTTTGTGCGGGCTTGCACAAATGCTGCCTTTTAGTGGTCAAAAATTACCATGGACGGGGCGCTTTTTTACCCCTGCGAGGGTTAAAGATTGGCTAAACTTACTTGGGTTTGAAATTGTAAGTGACGAACGTTTTATTTATTCATCACTGGCAAGAGGTAATAGGTTATCAAGATTTGAATTTTGGCGTACTTTTGCAAAACAGTATTTAAAGCCAATGGGCAGTGTTTATATGCTGGTGGCACGAAAAAGAGTTGCGCCACTTACGCCAATAAAACCTAAGTGGCATGCAAGGCCGCAGTTTGCACCGGTAAAAGGGGCAGGGCTTAGACAAACGTCAAAGCAACACTTTAAATCGTGCGACCAAAAAAATAATACCAATTGCATTAAATAAGTGATCTATTATAGCGCTAAGGAAATAGCACATTAACAAGGCGAAAATTGTGACATATAGTTGTTCTATATTAATAATTTTTAACGCAGTTAGTGAGTTACTTAATGCGATAGAATGAACATGTTTTTAATAAAATTGGTATAACAACTAGCTTAAAATAAATTAAGGCTGGTAGCCTACATCTTCAAGTAAATCTTTGCTGCCAGCGGCATCGCGCGCTAAATCGTCAACTATTTCGTTGTACTTATGGCCACTATGCCCTTTAACCCATTTCCAGGTTACATTGTGCTCGCTACAGGCTTTATCTAGGCGTTTCCATAAATCGACGTTTTTAACCGGCTTTTTAGCGGATGTTAACCAGCCACGTTTTTTCCAGTTAGTGATCCACGATTCGATACCTTGCTTAACATATTGGCTATCGGTTGTTAGGTTTACTTCGCATTCTCGAGTGAGTGATTCTAGGGCTACAATAGCCGCGAGCATTTCCATTCGGTTATTTGTTGTGAGTTTATAACCTTGGCTCATTTCTTTTTCGTGACCGTTATAAATCATAAAAATACCATAACCGCCGGGGCCTGGATTACCTAAACATGAGCCGTCGGTGTAAATCTCTACGGTTTTTTGCACTGTTTTACCTTGATCTTATGTACAATAAAGTGATTATAGAAAGATACCAGAATCAGGCTAAATTCGATATGGCACGTAGACAAATAGTTTTAGATACAGAAACCACCGGCATCGACCCTAAACAAGGGCACCGTATTATAGAAATTGGGTGTGTGGAGTTAGTAAATCGCCGTTTAACAGGCAATAACTTTCACGTTTATATAAACCCACAACGGCCAAGTGAAGAAGAAGCAATCGACGTTCACGGTATCACTAACGAATTTTTACGTGATAAACCGTTGTTTCATCAAATTGCCCAAGAGTTTTTCGACTATATTGAAGGAGCTGAACTAGTTATTCATAATGCGCCGTTCGATATTGGCCATATGGATAATGAATTTGCACTGCTTAATCAGGGTTATCCTAAAACAGAAACTTTTTGTCAAGTTCTCGACACGCTTAAAATGGCGCGTGACTTGCATCCAGGTCAAAAGAACAACCTTGATGCATTATGTCGTCGTTACGATGTAGATAACGGTAAACGAACGCTTCACGGCGCGCTACTGGATTCTGAAATTTTAGCTGATGTTTACCTTGCCATGACGGGCGGTCAAACAAAGCTGAATTTGAATCAAAACAAAGATGACGGCAGCGAGCAACAAAAGGGCGGTATAAAGCGTTTAAATAGTGATAGAGCCCCATTAGTTGTTCTGCGAGCAAGCGACGCTGAGCAAAGTGCACACGAAGCACGATTAGATCTTGTAAACAAAGAAGGCGGCCAATGTATATGGCGCGCTGAATAAGGCGATTTAATGAAAACGATGTATTTTGTAACAGCGTTATGTACAGCTAGTTTATTTACTGGCAATGCATATGGCGTTAAACAAGTAGAAGTGCTCAAGCGCGATGGGCATCAAAATGAGATCCCTTTACTTGATAATCGTTTTCGCATAGATAGCAAAATAGATGAAATAACACTGCTGTTTTTTAGAAAATCAGGCGCGCCTGCTGTTATTTTAGTGAGACCCGATGGCAGCAAGTACTTTGCTACTGACTCAGTTAAAAACCCTAACTTAGATTGGTTTGACGAACTTAGCTACGATTTAGTCACCATAAAAAAACCAATGCCAGGTCCTTGGCAAGTAATCGGCAGTATTTTACCCGACAGCAGAATAGTTGTATTAGGCGAAATATCTCTTGAGGCAGAGCCTCTTCCTTCAATGTTGTTTAGAGGGGAGACAATAAAAATCACCGGCAAAATACTAAACGACGGTGAGCCAAT
Organism: Pseudoalteromonas sp. BSi20652; assembly: GCF_000239855.1. Classification (GTDB taxonomy): domain Bacteria; phylum Pseudomonadota; class Gammaproteobacteria; order Enterobacterales; family Alteromonadaceae; genus Pseudoalteromonas. Next base: position 53,054 of record NZ_BADT01000120.1, read on the forward strand.
TAACACAAACCTATTTAGGGATGTTGTTAGCCTTAATGTTGACTTTGTAAGTACTAACAATGAAAACTTTGCTAACTTTGGTGCAGGCATTCAAGAAGTAGCTGAATTTAAAGACGATGGACGAGGATTTGATGAGCGTCCTAAAGATGGTGTTTTTACTGGCGAGTTTACTTTAGATTTTCCTGCGGGTGAATGGACACCAGAGCTTTACGTGGCAACACCTCTGCTGCAGCGTCGCATTGTGCAAAATACAATAGAAGTGCACGAGCCGCCTTTTGTAACCGAAGTCGCTTTAGCAGAGCAAGACACAGACGAGCATCTGTTAACTATAAATATAGACCCAAGTATTGTTAAGTCAGAAACAGTCATCATTCAGGGAAAAATCTACTATCCCAATAACGAAGAGCAAATGTTTACCATTGATGCTGCAGCTAAAGACTCAAGGCAACTTAGTGTTAAAAATTATGATTGGGGTAGATATAGTGTTGAACTGTCTGTTTTTGGCACTAATATTAATGGCCGTGAATTTATGGCAACGCTACCAACGTATAAATTTGAGATAGAACGACCCATAGAAGCGGTGCCCGAAATTGATCCTGCAACGATTATTACACCAGATAAAATGATTGAGAGTGAACCTGTTGAAGAAAAAATGGCCACATCGACAATTATTAGTTTAATTGTAGGCTGCAATACGCTTATTTTATTACTCGGATGGTTGTTAATTCGTATATTTGTTCAGAAAAAACCGATTAAATTTAAAGTGAAGCTGCCTTTTTTAAAGAAAAAGAAAACAAGCGAAGGTGATGTTGCCGACACTAAAAAAAATCAAGTCGGTAAAAATGGTTCAAAAAATGACAAATCAGGTGAAATTTTAAACCTTTCGATGACAGATGACTAAAAAACCTATAAAAAAACAAAAAAGCCCTTGACGAAATAGGGGTTGGTTCGTATTATTCACGCCGCTGTCAGGGAGACCTAAACAGCAACGAAAATAT
>NZ_BADT01000119.1 GCF_000239855.1 Pseudoalteromonas sp. BSi20652
GTTATTTATAAGGTTAAAGTTAATAAATAATTCTTAACTTTGTATTTAGATCTTCTACATGTGTAGTACCTAAAAATACCTTTGCTTTTTTGATCTGTAATGATTATTTTTTGTCAGTTTTATAAACCTTACCTGCCTTCATAACAAATGAGATCTGCTACTAAAAGAGCAATTGTTTTTTAATGGATTTCCTTTTACTGCGATTATATCAGCAGCAAATCCGGTTTTAATTTGTCCTAACTGACCATCCATTTTTAATAACTTAGCGCTATTAATAGTGGATGCTTGAATGGCTTGCAATTCTGTCATACCAAATTCAACCATACGTGAAAACTGTTTTGCATTATCGCCATGTGGGTAGATGGCTGCATCAGTGCCAAATACCATGTTTACACCCGCTTTCACTGCTCGGCTAAAGCTATCGCGTTGCTTTTTAGATACTTGTCGTTCTTTATTTAAATTTTCTTCGTCAACGCCGTTTTGCTCACCAAAACTTAGCGTGTATTCGGTATTGTAAATATCCATAGAAAGCCAAGTTCCATGTTTTTTGGCGAGAGCTATGGCTTCGTCATCTAAAAAGCTAGCATGCTCAACACTGTCAACGCCTGCTTTAATGGCTGTTTTTATACCGCTAGTTCCATGTGCATGCGCTGCGACGGGCAAATCTCGCATGTGTGCCTCATCAACGATGGCTTTCATTTCTTCAAAAGAATATTGTTGCACACCTACTTTAGTTCCTTTTGAAAATACGCCACCTGTCGCGCAAAATTTAATAGCATTTGCACCGTATTTAATATTTTCGCGTACTTTTACACGTGCTGCCCACGGACCGTCTGCCACACCGCTTGAAGTATATTTGAGTTCCGGTGGCAGCCTATTGTTATCGCAATGTCCGCCAGTAATACCTAATGATGGACCAGCGGCCCAAATACGAGAGCCGACAATATCGCCTGCATTAATGCCGTCACGCACTGCAATTACACTATAACCCTCAGCACCCACATTACGAACAGTTGTAAATCCTGCTTCTAACGTTTTCTTTGCAAAATAAGCGGCTTTTACAGCCATGCGTGGTACTGATTGACCTAAACGTTCACTGCGCGGTACGGTTGGGTCGCTTGTTAAATGTACATGCATATCCATTAAACCAGGGATCAGTGTTAATTCAGGTAAGTTAATGAGTTCATCTTCTTTGGTAAGAGTTGGTTTTTTGTTTTGTGAAATAGACGTGATGACGCCGTTATCTATGGTAATTAATGGCGACTGTATTAACTTACCATTTTCTACATCAAGCATTGCTTTGGCTGAAATATATGTAAGTGCTTGAGCATTTATACTATTTAAGCACAATAATGCAATAGAAGTGCACAGTAGTTGTTTTTTCATTTATTTTTCTTTGTGAGGAAATTTAGACTTCTTTTACTTTATCAAGCTAAAAATAAAGTGCAAATAAATAGCGATGAATGCAATTTGTCGTATTTTCTTTATTTAGTAAGCACTAGTGATCATAATAAGGTTGTATATTTTAAAAGGGTTATCATGAAATTAATTAAATTAGCCGTTGTAACCAGCGGTGTTATGTTTGCTTTAAGTGGTTGCGCCAATGCAGATTCGAAAACCAATACACATTCGCAATCAAACATAGACAGCACTTCAGTCAATGTTGTCTCAGAGCTATCAGCTGAGCTGCAGTTAGATGTACTTGTTGCACAGTATTACGATGAGTCCCTTGCCTTTAGTCCCATAAGTGCTACTTACAATGGTCGAAGTGAATTTAACGACCAATTTACGCCAGAAATCTCACAAACTAATCGTAACAAAAAAGTAGCTTTTTATTAAAAAGTAATCAACAACGTTTAGCACTTATTGATAAAGCGCAGTTAACAGGACAGGCTTTATTAAGTTATGAAATATTAGACCGTGATTTGGTTTTAAAGCTTCAAGGGATGCAATTTCCTAGTTATCTATTACCGATAAATCAAATGTCGGGGGCGCATAATACATTTGCAGGCTTTGGAACAGGACAAAGTGCTCAGCCATTTAAAACGGTTGACGACTATAGTGATTTTTTAAAGCGCAGTGAAGGCTTTATTAAATGGCTTGCTAGCGTACAAAATTCGATGGCTGAAGGTATGAAATTAGGTGTGGTATTGCCTGAACCATTAGCTCAAAAGCTTGCACCACAGTTCAAAGCACATGTAGTAACTAATGCAGAAAACTCATTATTTTGGGGGCCAATTAAAAATTTGCCTGAATCATTCACTGCACAGCAAAAACAAACTATAACAGCGCAATACCGTGAGCTGATTATGCAGCGTCTAGTGCCAGCGTATGACGCCATGAGTGAGTTTTTAGTTAAGCAATATATTCCTAATAGCCGTTCAACTGTGGGCTACAGTGATTTACCAAATGGAAAAGCATGGTACAAATATCAAATTAAAAAAAATACGACTTTGAACTTATCTGCTGAGGAAATTCATGAAATTGGTTTAAGTGAAGTGTCGCGTATTTTAAGTGAAATGAAAACAGTAAAAGAAACTGTCGGCTTTGAAGGTGATTTAGCGGTGTTTTTTGATCATCTACGTGACTCAGACGAGTTTTATTATGATTCAGCGGATGAGCTTGTTGCAGCGTATGAAAACGTAAAGCAAAAAATTGATGCACGCGTGCCTCTTTTATTTGATATTGCGCCCAAAGCTCCTTATATAGTAAAACCAGTTGAAGCTTACCGAGCGCAGTCGGCAGCAGGGGCATCTTACTCGTCTCCAGCACCAGATGGATCTCGTCCCGGTATATTTTATATCAATACTTATAACCTAAAAGCCCAACCTAAGTTTTTACTCGAAACCTTATCGATTCATGAAGCCGCGCCAGGACATCACTTTCAAATTGCACTACAGCAAGAGATTGATGATTTACCGGATTTTCGTAAATTTGGTGGTTACACCGTGTTTGCAGAAGGTTGGGCACTTTACGCAGAAAGCTTAGGCAAAGAGCTAGGCTTATTTACCGACCCTTACATGTGGTACGGTCGATTATCAGATGAGCAATTACGCGCAATGCGTTTAGTGCTTGATACTGGTTTTCATGCAAAAGGGTGGACACGCCAGCAAGGCATCGATTATATGCTTGCTAACTCTTCTATGGCTAAAAGCGATGTAATAGCTGAGGTTGAGCGCTATATTGCATGGCCAGGGCAAGCATTATCATATAAGTTAGGTCAGTTCAAAATTCAAGAACTGCGCGAGTATTGTAAAAAAGAGCTCGGTAATAAATTTGATATTAAAGCGTTCCATACGCAAATATTGATTGATGGCGCATTACCAATGCCAATATTAGAAGATAAAATTAAGCGCTGGGTTAAATCTCAAAGCTAGGAAGTGTTGAACTTTGAGGATTAAAATGAATTTAAACTATGGGCGATTTAATTTCTCCTATAAAGAAGACTAAGGCAGCGTGTCTATGCTGCGTTATTGGTAAGTATGAAAGTGTTAACACAACAACTTGCCTTCAATTAAACCAAGCATGCCTAGCAAATTTAACCTCAAAAGATAAACACGTTCGATTAGCCGCAAAGCCAATAAGTTTAAAGGTATTGGCTTTGCGCCACTTGCCGCAATACGTTAGAATGCGCGCTCTTTTAGGTGCTCGAGTAAATTATGTTTGATCAACAATTAGCAAATACACAATTTTGGCTTAAAAAAAGCTTAAGCGACATGAGTCAAAATGAATGGGAAGCCATTTGTGATGGATGCGGAAAATGTTGTTTAAATACGTTTATTGATAGCGAAGATGAAGACGAATTTACTGCAACCGATCAGCTGCGTGAAGGTGAGCAATTAATATTTACTAATATTGTATGTCAGTATCTTGATAACAACACCTGTGGTTGTAGCGAATACGAAAACCGCCAAACGCTTGTTCCTTCTTGTGTAAAACTTACAAAAGAAAACCTTAAAGACATTTTTTTTATGCCACAAAGCTGCAGTTATCGTCGTTTACATGAAGGCCGTGGTTTGGCTTCTTGGCATCCGCTATTAAATAAAGGCGACAAAACAAAGATGCATGAGTTAGGTATTTCTGTCAAAGACAAAACAGTAAAAGATTGCGATGTAAAGCTAGATGATTTTGATTTATACATTGCAGAGTGGCCAACAAAGGACGCTGATTAATGGCAAAGCTAAAAGCAAGTATTGGTTTAATTAACCCTAAAAGCCCAACTAATGTAGGCGGCGTATTGCGTGCTGCAGGCTGTTATGACGCTAAACAGGTTTTTTTTACAGGTAATCGTTACGCAAATGCTAAAAAGTTTCATACTGACACAAAAAATGTTGTAGAACGTATACCTTTAATTGAAACTGCCAGTTTAGAAAGCGTTAAACCTGAAGGTGCAACCGTTGTTGTTATAGAGCTTATTGAAGGTGCAACGCCACTTCCTGAATTTAAGCATCCTGAAAATGCATTTTATATATTTGGCCCAGAAGATGGGTCGATTCCAAAAGACCTTTTACAGTGGTGCGATGAAGTTGTGTATATTCCTACTATTGGTTGCATGAACTTAGCGGCTACTTGTAATGTGGTTTTGTACGATCGCTTAGCTAAATTAGGTGGGGTTGAAAGTAGCGATACAACGATCATAAATTCGCGCGATACAAATAACAAAATGAGATGGCATAAAGCATCTGATTAATTGAGGTTTACTTGTGCAAAAGTGTTAGTTGTAGCTAAACTTAAAAAATTATTAATCATAGATAGATTCTATAATGCGCTGGTTTTATTTTATATTATTACTGACAAGTAGTAATAGTTTTGCAGGTACGGCGGTTGAGTATTATCAAAATGGCATTCAACACGCTTTAAATGGGCATTACTATAAATCAGGAATGCTGTATGAAGCTGAAAATGCTAAACAAACGCTCCATTTAGCCACATTAGATTGGCCCCCTTATATTGGTAATGATTTATGCAATAAGGGTTGGGTTTATCAATTTTCTATTGCCTTATTGAATAATAAGGGCTACAGCGTGTATATCGAATTTTTGCCTTGGGCAAGAGCTGTACGAAATGTAGAGTTGGGCAAAGCTGATATATTAATACCTGAATATTTTATAGAAGATACTGCCCCCTCCGATTACGTCAATGGTAAAACACGTAGAGAATTACTTGGTTTATCTAATTCTTTTAAAGGTGGCGAAATTGCATTTTTAAAAAGGAAAGGCGATACAGACCGTTTCACTGGAAACTTAAAATCGCTTAAAGGGCAAAAGATTGGTGTTGTTCGTGGGTATCAAAATACGCCAGAGTTTGATGCTATGATGGACAATGATGAGTTTGAAATCATCACCTCTGTAGATGATTTACAACTTGTTCAATTACTAGTTGCCAAACGTGTTGATTTGATTATAGGTGACCCCGAGGTTCTTAAGTTTTCGGTTTCTTATTCTTCTTTAAATAAATCAGAGAAAAAGTATTTACTCTCCTCCGTTGAGCAAGAAAGCATTTCTCTGCAATACAATCCTTTATATTTTGCCATAAGTAAACTTACCCCTAATTGGCTCTTAATATTAGAGCATATAAACGAAGGGCTTTATCAGTTTCATAATAGCGGCGAGATGGATCGTATTATCAATACGACAAATACTCAATGCAAACAATAAATTTGAACGCTCCCTTGTTGTACTGACTAATTTATATAAACATATAAGTTTGTTATGCGTTTATAACGTGGTTCGGTTTACATCGTTGTACGCTTATTAACAAGGTTAAAATAACAATCTATAAAAGAGTGACAGAATACGTATTTTGTCACTTACATAACCATAACCATAAGGAAGTTACAGTTTGAGTTTATTCTG
>NZ_BADT01000118.1 GCF_000239855.1 Pseudoalteromonas sp. BSi20652
ACCAAAGCACGAATATCAAGCGTATTTGCATGTTCAATACACTGAATCAGCTCGTGTATTACATCGCTGTTAAATGCGTTTCTTTTTTCTGGGCGGCTTAACACAAGTACAGCCACATTAGATTTTGTTATTTGTAGTGTTACTGACATTTTGCGCTCCGGTTACATTCTAAATACGCCAAATTTCGAATCACGTTTTGGTGCGTTATTCGCAGCCGTTAACGCAAGCCCTAATACATTACGCGTATCGGCAGGGTCTATAATGCCGTCGTCCCACAAGCGTGCGCTTGCGTAATACGGATGACCTTGCTCTTCGTACTGGTCAATAATTGGTTTTTTAAAGTCACTAATTTCTTGCTCGCTCATGCTTTGGCCTTTGCGTGCTAAACCATCTTGTTTAACTTGCGCCATTACACCCGCTGCTTGCTCGCCGCCCATGACAGAAATACGGGCATTAGGCCACATCCACATCATGGTTGGTTCAAATGCACGGCCACACATTCCGTAGTTACCTGCGCCGTAAGAGCCGCCAATAAGTACTGTAAATTTAGGCACATCAGCACACGAAACCGCCATCACCATTTTAGCGCCGTGCTTTGCAATGCCTTCGGCTTCGTATTTTTTACCCACCATAAAGCCGGTAATATTTTGTAAAAACACTAAAGGAATATTGCGCTGAGCACACAGCTGAATAAAGTGCGCGCCTTTTTGCGCCGACTCACTAAATAAAATACCGTTATTAGCCACTATGCCAACGGGGTTGCCATAAATGCTGGCAAAACCGGTGACTAATGTTTCACCAAAATAGCGTTTAAATTCATCAAATGATGAGTCATCTACTGTGCGGGCTATTACTTCGCGTACATCAAACGGCTTTTTAAGGTCGGTGCCTACAATGCCGTAAAGCTCGTTAATATCGTAACGGGGTGGTTTTACATCTTCTAGAAGAGGGGCGGTCGGACGTGTGTAGTTAATGCGCTCAATACATTGGCGTGCAATAGACAGAGCATGAGCATCGTTTTCAGCGTAGTGATCGGCAACACCCGACACTTTACAGTGCACATCGGCACCGCCTAGCTCCTCGGCTGTTACTTCTTCGCCCGTTGCTGCTTTTACAAGTGGCGGGCCTGCTAAAAATATAGTGCCTTGATCTTTTACAATAATGCTTTCGTCTGCCATTGCAGGTACGTACGCACCACCAGCGGTACATAACCCCATTACCACAGCAATTTGTGGAATACCTTTACCCGACATACGCGCTTGGTTGTAAAAAATGCGCCCAAAATGTAACTTATCAGGAAATACATCGTCTTGCTCTGGCAGATTTGCACCGCCCGAATCGACTAAATAAATACATGGCAAATGGCATCGCTCTGCAATATCTTGCGCGCGTAAATGCTTTTTAACGGTAAGCGGAAAATACGTACCGCCTTTAACCGTGGCATCGTTTGCAATAATCATGCATTCAACGCCTTTAACACGGCCAATACCGGCTACAACACCGGCGCACGGTATTGCTTGTTCGTACACACCAAAGGCAGCAAATTGCGATATTTCTAAAAACGGTGAGCCTTCATCAATTAACGTACTTATACGGTCGCGTACAAATAATTTACCACGGCCTTCGTGGCGCTCCTTTAATGCCGCGCCTCCGCCTTGGCTAATTGTTGCTACTTTACTGCGTAAATCGTCCACCAGCGCCGACATGTTTTTATGGTTTTGCACAAACGTTGGATCGTGAGGGTTAACGCTCGATTTTAAAATCGTCATGGTTTAATCCTTAACGGCTTTCAGTGAAAAGTTCGCGACCAATAAGCATGCGGCGTATTTCTGATGTACCTGCACCAATTTCGTATAATTTAGCGTCGCGCAGCAGGCGACCTGTTGCGTATTCGTTTATGTAGCCATTGCCACCTAAAATTTGAATCGCATCTAGCGCCATTTTAGTTGCAAGCTCTGCTGCGTATAAAATGGCACCGGCTGCATCTTTACGGGTGGTTTCACCACGGTCACACGCTTTAGCTACCGTATATACGTATGAGCGCGCAGCATTCATTTGTGTATACATGTCGGCTACTTTGCCCTGAATTAACTGAAATTGACCAATCGGGGTATCAAACTGTTTACGCTCATGAATGTACGGCACCACTATGTCCATACACGCTTGCATTATGCCAAGCGGGCCGGCTGCAAGTACTACGCGTTCGTAATCAAGGCCACTCATAAGTACTTTAACGCCTTCGTTTAAGTTACCTAAAATATTCTCTTCTGGCACTTCGCAGTTTTCAAATACTAGCTCACAAGTGTTTGAGCCGCGCATGCCCAGTTTGTCGAGCTTTTGCGCTGTTGAAAAACCAGGAAAGTCACTTTCAACAATAAATGCAGTAATACCTTTAGCGCCGGCGTTTAAATCTGTCTTAGCGTAAATTACTAACGTGTGTGCGTCGGGGCCATTGGTGATCCACATTTTATTGCCGTTTAAAATGTACTTATCGCCTTTTTTTTCGGCTTTGAGTTTCATCGATACAACGTCAGAGCCCGCATTAGGCTCGCTCATTGCAAGGGCACCAATGTGCTCACCACTAATAAGCTTGGGTAAGTATTTTCTTTTTGAGCTTGTGTACCGTTACGGTTAATTTGATTAACACACAGATTTGAATGTGCTCCATAGCTTAAACCTATAGAGGCACTGGCACGGCTAATCTCTTCCATAGCAATAACATGTTCTAAGTAACCTAAACCGGCGCCGCCAAGTTCTTCAGATACGGTCATACCCAGTACGCCCATTTCGCCCATTTGAGCCCAAAGTTGATTTGGAAAAGCGTTATCTAAATCAGTTTTTTCAGCAAGCGGGGCAATCTCCTGACTCGCAAAACTGTTTACGTGGTCGCGGATCATATCGGCAGTTTCGCCTAGGCCAAAGTTCATTTCTTTATATAGTGAAATAGTGCTCATGATTCATTCCTGTGTGACGTGTGTGTTGTCAGTGTGTTTTTATTTTAAAAATAAACTTACTCGTCTATTTTGTTAAGGGTGTCGCGGCAGCGGCGCTCGGCTGTTACCAATTCCATAAGAACAACTTTAATGTCGTCCATTTGTTGAGATAGGTCTGCTTTTTTTTCTGATATAAGGTCAAGCATAGTAACCAACTGCTTAGCGCTTGATTTATCTGCGTCGTACAGTTCAAACAAACGGCCGGTTTCGGCCAATGTAAAGCCAAGGCGCTTACCACGTAATATTAGTTTTAAACGCACTTTGTCGCGTTTTGAATAAATACGGGTTTGACCATTACGTTCTGGAGTTATTAACCCTTGGTCTTCGTAAAAGCGAATAGAGCGGGTTGTAATGTCAAATTCTTTAGCGAGTTCGCTAATGCTAAACGTTTGCTCATTACTTGCCGGTATATTAGATGAGCTTGCAAAGTTTGTTTGATTATCTGGTTTCATAATTGTATTTACCTCATTCGAATAACTCCAATATAAGTGAAGTTTACGTAAAGGTAAAGCTTGGTGTGATTTGAAACTATTTATAAAGGGATGTTTAAGCGAGGTATTGATTTATATTATTAATATTCAATGGGTTATTTTTATTTTATCAGTGCTGTCTAACTGATGGAAAATAATCCTTACACTTATAAAACTAAAAATTACGCTGTTTTTAGTTGACGTTGGCGTAAACGTTAGTATTGTGTAAGGGTATTAAATAATAAATGAATACTAAATTAATAGAGCAAATATACTAACAACTATTTGCATATAAATACAATGGAGTTAGTTATGACTTTAGAATCAGTGGTAATTGTAGCAGCAAAACGCACCCCAATGGGCGGTTTTATGGGAGCGTTAAGTGATGCGCAGTCTACCGAGCTTGGCGCTACCGCCATTGCCAGCGCACTTGCACAAACTGGTTTAGCTAATGATGCAATAGACGAAGTAATTATGGGCTGTGTATTACCAGCAGGCCTTGGACAAGCACCCGCACGCCAAGCAATGTTAAAAGCAGGCCTTGCACTTAGCACTGGCGCTACAACAATTAACAAAGTATGTGGCTCTGGTTTAAAAGCCGCCATGCTTGCAAACGATTTAATTAAAGCAGGCTCTATCCAATCTGCCATTGCCGGTGGCATGGAAAGCATGACAAACGCACCGTACTTTATTCCAAAAGCACGTGGCGGTATGCGAATGGGTCACGGCGAAATAAAAGATCACATGATGAGCGACGGCCTTGAAGATGCTTACGATAACAAAGCAATGGGTTGTTTTGCACAAGACACCGCCGACGAATACGGCATTGGTCGTGAGCAAATGGATGCGTTTGCATTAGGCTCATTAAGTAAAGCTAAAGCCGCGATACAAAATGGTAGCTTTGATAACGAAGTTGCCCCGCATACGATGCAAACACGCAAAGGCGATGTAACAGTATCGATTGATGAGCAACCAGGTAACGCCCGCCCAGAAAAAATTCCTACCTTGCGTGCAGCCTTTAAAAAAGACGGCACTATTACGGCTGCTAATTCATCATCAATTTCAGACGGGGGCGCGGCGCTTATATTAATGAGCGAATCAAAAGCAAAAGAGCAGGGTTTAACACCGCTTTGTAAAATTGTAGCGCACAGTACACATTCTCAAAAGCCCAGTGAATTTACAGTAGCGCCAGTAGGTGCAATAAGCAGCGTGCTTGAAAAAGCAGGTTGGGCTGTAAACGATGTTGACCTTTGGGAAATTAACGAAGCATTTGCCATGGTAACCATGCTGGCTATTAACGAGTTAAAACTGGATGAAAGCAAAGTAAACGTTAACGGCGGTGCATGTGCATTGGGTCATCCAATTGGTGCAAGCGGCGCGCGTATTTTAGTAACGCTTATTCATGCCCTTAAAAACCGAGGCCTTAAAAAAGGCATTGCGTCTTTATGTATTGGTGGCGGTGAAGCGGTTGCTATGGCCGTAGAAGCGTACTAATTAGGGTTACATGAATAGCTAGACGAATACTTAAACGAATAACTATAAAAGCGCTGCACTCATAATACTAACTAAGCGGCGCTACCAATTTTAAAAGAGAACACACAACTCACACACTAGGATTTAATCATGCATCAAGTACCACTACTTATTAATGGCGAATTTATTCAATCAGCATCAAAAGAGCTTATCGATGTTATAAACCCAGCAACTCAAGAAGTACTTGCACAAGTGCCATGTACCACAGAATCAGAAATGGACGCGGCAATTGCCTCAGCCTCTGAAACGTTTAAAACATGGAAAGACGTACCCATTACTGAACGTGCTCGCATTATGATGAAGTACGCGGCGCTATTAAAAGAACATCACGATGAGCTTGCTACCATTATTTGCCACGAATTGGGTAAAACGTTTGAAGATGCTAAAGGCGATGTTTGGCGTGGTATTGAAGTAGTAGAACAAGCCGCTAACGCTCCATCATTAATGATGGGTGAAACAATGGAAAACGTAGCGCGTAAAATCGATACGTATTCTTACATGCAGCCACTTGGCGTATGTGCGGGCGTAACACCATTTAACTTCCCTGCAATGATCCCCCTTTGGATGTTCCCGCTGGCTATTGTGTGTGGTAACACCTTTATTTTAAAACCGTCTGAGCAAGACCCACTTACACCAATGCGCTTAGCAGAGCTATTTATTGAAGCCGGCGCACCAAAAGGCGTATTACAAGTTGTTCACGGTACAAAACCACAAGTAGACCGCTTACTAGAAGATAAAGCAGTGCGTGCTATTTCGTTTGTTGGCTCGTGTGGTGTAGGTGCTTATATTTATTCTAAAGGCACACAAAATCTTAAACGTGTGCAAGCGTGTGTTGGCGCTAAAAACCACATGGTTATTATGCCTGATGCAAGTAAATCGCACGTTGTAAACAACCTAGTAGGCGCATCAGTAGGTGCTGCTGGTCAACGTTGTATGGGTATTTCGGTTGCTGTATTTGTAGGTCAAGCAAGTCAGTGGGTAGATGACATTAAAGCAGGCTTTGAAAATGTACGCCCAGGCGTGTGGGATGATGCAAATGCAGCATACGGTCCACAAACATCAAAAGCAGCAAAAGCACGTATTTTATCACTCATTGCCGGTGGTAAAGAGCAAGGCGCTACTTGTTTAATTGATGGTTCTGACTTTACGGTTGAAGGGTATGAGCAAGGTAACTGGGTTGGCCCAACGTTATTTACCGATGTAACCAAAGAGATGGATTTATACAAAGAAGAAATATTTGGTCCTGTGCTTGCCTGTATGTTTGTAGACACGCTTGATGAAGCAATCGCACTTATTAACGACAGCCCTTACGGTAACGGTACCTCGTTATTTACCTCAAGCGGCGCAGTGGCTCGTAAATTCCAACACGAAATTGAAGTAGGGCAAGTAGGTATTAATGTGCCAATTCCGGTGCCTCTTCCGTTCTTTTCGTTCACTGGTTGGAAAGGCTCGTTTTACGGCGATACACACACGTACGGTAAACAAGGCATTCGTTTTTACACAGAAACTAAAACGATTACCTCACGTTGGTTTGAAGACGACATTGCGTCGGGTCCAAACATGAGCATTAACTTAAAATAATCGTAATTAAAAAATGAGTAAATAAAAGAATAATTAATAATAAAGATGGGCGCGAAGGCTACTTCACACACAACACACACATAAGCCTTCGCCGCTCGTCACGAACTACTCCCGTGACGGGAAACACTAACAACACAACTAACACAATTAAAGAGGTCTACCATGGACTTTAACTTATCTGAAGATCAACAAGCCTTTGCTCAAACAGCACGCCAATTTGCCGAGTCAGAACTTGCCCCCTATGCAGCAAAGTGGGATCGCGAACATATTTTTCCCAAAGACACGATTAAAGCAGCGGGCGAGCTTGGTTTTTGTGGTTTATACACGCCAGAGGAAGCCGGCGGCCTTGGTTTATCTCGTTTAGATTCGAGCATTATTTTTGAGCAGCTTGCTATGGGCTGTACCGCAACAACGGCCATGTTAACCATTCATAATATGGCTACCTGGATGGTAGCAAGCTTTGGCACCGATGCTGTAAAAGACAAATACGTTGAGCAATTAGTAATGGGCGAGTTACTTGCCTCTTATTGTTTAACTGAGCCAGGGGCGGGCTCAGACGCCGCATCACTTAGAACCAAAGCCGTGCTTGAGGGCGATGAGTACGTTATTAACGGCTCAAAAATGTTTATATCGGGCGCTGGCGAAACCGAAGTATTAGTGGTAATGGCACGTACAGGCGGCGAAGGCGCTGCGGGTATTTCGGCATTTGTAGTGCCTGCCGACGCAAAAGGCGTGGAATATGGCAAAGCTGAGGAAAAAATGGGTTGGAACGCACAACCAACACGCCTAATTAGCTTTGAAGATGTACGCATTCCTGCGCATAACTTATTAGGTGCAGAGGGCGAAGGCTTTAAATTTGCGATGCAAGGCCTTGATGGCGGTCGAATTAACATTGCCACATGTTCAATTGGTACAGCGCAAGCGGCGCTTAATACCGCCCGTGAATATTTAAAAGAACGCACCCAATTTGGTAAACCATTGGCTGCGTTTCAAGCATTGCAATTTAAAATTGCCGATATGAACACCGAGCTTGTAGCTGCGCGCCAAATGGTAAGGCTTGCTGCATTTAAACTTGATAATAACGACGTTGAAAAAACAACTTACTGCGCCATGGCTAAACGTTTTGCTACCGATGTTGGCTTTACCGTGTGTAACGACGCACTGCAAATTCATGGTGGTTACGGTTACATAAAAGAATACCCGCTTGAGCGCCATGTACGTGATGTACGCGTTCATCAAATTTTAGAAGGCACTAACGAAATTATGCGTGTAATAATTGCGCGCCGTATTTTGGCTGAGTCAGCAAACGACGTTTTATAAGGAGCAATGTATGTCAGAATCTAAATCTAATCCGAGTATTGAACTTACAATCGAAGGTCATGTTGCTATTTTAACGATGTCTAATCCGCCAGCAAATACCTGGACAAAAGACACCTTAGTTGATTTAAAAAATACCGTTAATGAGCTTAATAATAATAAAAATATTTATGCATTAGTACTGACTGGTGAAGGCGAGAAGTTTTTTAGCGCGGGTGCCGACCTAAACGTATTTGCTGGTGGCGATAAAGGCGTAGCCGCCGAGATGTCGCGTGTATTTGGTGAAGCATTTGAAGCGCTTACTAATTTTAGAGGCGTGTCGGTTGCTGCCATAAACGGCTATGCAATGGGCGGCGGGCTAGAGGTGGCGCTTGCGTGCGACGTACGTATAGCGGAAGAGCAAGCACAAATGGCGCTCCCTGAAGCTAAAGTTGGGTTATTACCCTGTGCGGGTGGCACACAAAATTTAGCATGGCTAGTTGGCGAAGGCTGGGCAAAACGCATGATTTTATGCGGCGAGCGCTTAAAAGCTGATAAAGCCCTGCAAATTGGCTTAGTGGAAGAAGTAGTACCACAGGGTGAAAGCTTTGCGGCAGCATTAAAACTAGCTAATCAAGTAAGCGAGCAAAGCCCTACCTCAGTTGCAGCGTGTAAAACATTGATTCAAAAAGGTCGCCATCAACCAATGGCAAGTGTATTGCCTCTTGAGCGCGAGTTATTTGTTGGTTTATTTGATACCGAAGATCAACAAGAAGGCGTAAATGCCTTTTTAGAAAAACGCCGCGCTAACTGGGTAAACGGCTAATGAGTGCTTTAACAGTATTAAATAACGCCGATGAGCCCGTGATATTTGAAACCGCAACCGCAGAAAACGGCAGTTTAATTGGGCTTATTACACTCAATGCGCCAAAAGCGTTAAATGCACTTAATTTTGAGATGATCAAATTACTTGAACCGCAATTGCGAGCTTGGCAAGACGATGATGCTATTGCAATGGTGTTGTTAAAGGGCGCAGGCGATAAAGCATTTTGTGCAGGCGGCGATGTTGTAAGCCTTCATCATGCAATGGCGCAAGGTAAACCAACAAGCTTAGTTGAAAAGTTTTTTACGCTTGAGTACAAGCTTGATTATCTTATTCATACCTTTGATAAACCTATCCTCGTTTGGGGTAACGGCATAGTAATGGGCGGCGGTTTAGGGCTAATGGCCGGTGCTAGCCACCGCGTCGTAACTGAAACATCACGCATTGCCATGCCAGAGCAAACCATAGGTTTATACCCAGATGTAGGCGGCAGTTACTTTTTACATAAAATGCCACAAAGTGTGGGGCTATTTTTAGGGCTAACGTCGGCATCAATTAACTGCGACGACGCGCGTTTTGTATCACTTGCCGATCACTTTATCGAAAGCACTAAATATGATGCCATGCTTGCGCAAATTTTAGCAGCTAAATGGGGCAAAACCGCAAGCTTAAATCATGAGCGTTTAACTAAGTTATTAACCGATTTAGACAACCAATCTGCGCGTATGCCAAAAGGCAATATAAAAGCTAATTTAAAAACGATTCAAAAGCTGGGTGAATTTACAACCTTGCAGGAGCAAGTTGATTATATTTTAGGACTAACCACTGACGATAAATGGCTACAACGCGCCCAAAAGTCACTTAAACACGGATGCCCACTAAGTTGCGCACTCGTTAGTGAGCAATTAAAAACAAGTAAAGGCAAAAGCTTATTAACGTGTTTTAAAATGGAGCTGGGTATGTCGGTTCGCGCTGGCGAAGTAGGCGAGTTTCAAGAAGGCGTAAGAGCGCTATTAATAGATAAAGACGGCGCGCCAAATTGGCAATACAAAACACTTAGTGATGTACCACAAACAATAATAGAGAGCTTTTTTGTTAACCGCTTTGGCGAAAACCACCCACTCAATGGCTTAGACACGCCAACACACAAATAAAGGAAAGACGATGACTAAACTCAATATCGGTTTTATCGGCTTAGGCAATATGGGCGGCCCAATGGCGGCTAACTTAATTAAAGCTGGACATACTGTGAGTGTGTTCGATTTAAACCAGTCGGTCGTAAATGAACTTGCAAGCAAAGGCGCAAAAGCCGCAGTTGATGCAAAGCAGTGCGCAACCAATGCTGACGTACTTATTAGCATGTTACCTGCGGGCAAACATGTTAAATCCCTGTATTTGGGTAATAACGGCGACAGCGGTTTAATTAACGTGCTGAGCAAAAATACATTAGTAATTGATTGCTCAACAATAGATGCAGAATCAGCACGCACTGTAGGCAGTGCACTTGGTAAACAAGGCATAAGCTTTGTAGATGCACCGGTATCGGGCGGCGTTGCAGGCGCAACTGCAGGTACACTTACTTTTATTGTAGGCGGCGAAAAAGCCGCGTCCGATAAAGCACATACAGTGCTGAGTGATATGGGTAAAAACATATTTCATGCAGGCGATATTGGCGCAGGACAAGTAGCAAAAATATGTAATAACATGCTACTTAGCATTTTAATGGCAGGCACCAGCGAAGCACTGCAAATGGGTATTAACAACGGCCTCGATCCTAAAGTACTTAGCGACATTATGACCGCAAGTTCGGGCCGTAACTGGACGCTTGAACTTTACAACCCTTGCCCAGGTGTAATGGATACAGCCCCTGCGAGTAACGATTACAAACCAGGCTTTATGGTTGATTTAATGGCTAAAGATTTAGGGCTTGCCATGGAAGCCGCGCAGCAAAGTAATTCATCAACCCCAATGGGTTCAATGGCTAAAAATTTATACACTATGCTACAACACCAAGGTGCGGGTAGTGATGACTTTAGTGCCATTTTTAAACTGTTTTCTAAGTAGGAGCAACGCGTGGAAATTAAAAATAACACGGTAGTAATAACCGGTGGCGCACAAGGTTTAGGCTTTGCAATGGCGCAAAAGTTTGCACTTATGGGTGCTAACATTGCGTTAATAGATATGGCACAAGACTTATTAAACACAGCATGCGAGCAATTAACACAGCTTAAAGGTGTAACTAGCAATATTAAAGGTTATGCCGCAAACGTAACAAATGAGAGCGAAGTAGAAAACGTATTTAATACCATTAACAGCGATTTTGGTTACATTGGTGTGCTTATAAACAACGCCGGTATTTTACGTGACGGCATGTTTATAAAGGCTAAAGACGGTAAAGTCGTTAAAAAAATGTCTCTTGAGCAATTTCAATCAGTGATTGATGTGAATCTGACAGGTGTGTTTTTAGCTGGCCGAGAAGCTGCAAGCCACATGATTGAATCAGGCAAAGGCGGCGTTATAGTTAATATGTCGAGCGTAGCGCGAGCAGGTAACATAGGCCAAACAAATTACGCGGCATCAAAAGCAGGCGTAGTGGCACTTACCACCACATGGGCTAAAGAACTAGGTCGTTTTGGTATACGTGTAGGCGCTATTGCACCAGGTGTAATAAGTACCGCCATGACCGACGCCATGAAGCCCGAAGCAAAACAGCGTATGCTAGCAGTAACACCCGTAGGGCGTTTAGGTGAAAGCGACGAAATTGCCCATACTGCACAATACATTATCGAAAACGACTTTTTACCGGCCGCGTGGTAGAAATAGACGGCGGTATTCGTTTGTAAACCGAACTGGATTAAGGTTGATTAAAAGCATAGCTCTTTGGGTTATGCTTTTTTGTTTTAAATCGGGGAGCTTATAATCTTGCAAAAGGGCTGATAACGGCGTTGGGAATTTGTTGTGAAATTAGTTGCTCATTTGCTCTTAATAAAACCTAATGAGAGTGGCTTTTTAATCACTTCTTTAAATAAAAAGCTCAACGCATTTAAGGCTTGTGTTTGAGTGTTAGGAGCAACATTTTGTTGGTTGACTAAACGAGTTTAAAAAGCTAAAAAAGTTCGAACTCATTATCTCCCATCGTTGTTGGGTGCCTCATAAAATTAAATCAAATAAACGAAGCTATCCAGTATAAATACGCTTTAATAGTACTTTTAGCATAACGCTTTAGATACATTTGTTCGGCTATCATAGTTAAAAAAGATGATTTCATGATATGAATCTCTAGTAAAAATTAACTGTATATATGGACAGTGATTGTTGTTTTATCCAATATTACTGATCTTCACCATTTCGGTGTATTTGTGCATTGATTAAAAATAATTTCCAGTTAACTAATTGTTTACAGGTGTTTATTTGATGGTTAAGATAAATGCATTGTAATATATGGACATTTGTCGGTTTATAAAACGACAAATGTCGTAGAAAAAATTGTTATGTTTACATAGATATGGAGTTTCTAAATTGAAAGAAGTTGTAATTGATATACTGTTTGCTGGCTTATGGATTGTCCCACTAGTTCTAAACTTTTCTCCAAGCTTGGTTGAAAAGTTGATTTCCACTTTTGATAAATCTATTGCTAAGAGCACTAGCTACCTTCTTTCGTTACCTATTTCTGTGTATTTGATTTATGAGATGTCTACGAAAAGTAATTGGGCTGCCCAATTAAGCCTATTTGTTGCTTTTGTATTTTTCTTCACAATTTACGCAACTGCTCTATCATGTTTATTTCATCGAGCAGGTAAACATAACAAGCACCTCAACTCCGACAATGTTTAGTTGTCATGGTTTTGGCAAACAACGCAAAAAGCCACGCCAACACATTGCGTGTTAGGCGGGCGTT
>NZ_BADT01000117.1 GCF_000239855.1 Pseudoalteromonas sp. BSi20652
AATTGAGAATTAATTAAATATCTTTAGGTTTTTCTATGTAATAACCTTGTACGCCATCAAGACATAAGGTTTCTATTATGTGTTTTTCTTCTTGGCTTTCAACGCCCTCAGCAAATACACTTACACCTATTCTATGTGCTAAATCGACCATCAAGCGCATAAAGTACTGATTGTTTTTATCATCTTCTAGGCCGCGAGTATAACTTGCATCCATTTTAATAAAATCGGGTTTTAAATCGCGGAAAAACTTAAATGAGGTTAGGCCAACACCAAAGCGTTCAACAGTAACGCGGGCGCCCACTCTGTGCACCATATCAATAAATCGTTTACTTGCTTTAATGTTTTGTTGTAGTCCAAATTCACTGACTTCAAAAACAAGTTTAGATGCTATATGGGTATCTTTTAATAAACGACGTTCCAACCAAATAACAAACTGATCGTTGTGTGCACTTGAGGCCGTTACATTTAAACCAAAAAACTTTTCAGATAAATTTCGGCTTTTTACTTTTTCAAGAGAAGAATCTATTATTAGTCGGTCTATCTCTATTGCCATATCAAGTTTTTCTGCCATGGCTAAAAATGATGCCGTAGGCAGAACTTGATTATCTTCTGTTTTAAATCTTACTTGCACTTCAGCGTAGGCTTTTATGCTTTTACCCAGTGGCATAATATTTTGCATAACCAAATGAACACGCTTAGATTCAATGACCTCGTTAATAACCTTACGCCAGTTTTGATTACCAAAACCTGCACTTATGTTATTAATTAAATCTGTTTCGCGCTGAACATGCCATGCATTTACTTGTTTTGATTGCGCCATACTCATCGCGTTATCAACAACAGAAAGCAATTCCCCCAAAGGTTTACCTTTTTCGTAGCCTACAATACCTGTGTTGGCTACAGAGCTTAGCTCTTGGTTTTGCTGGTACTGAGTAAAGCGCGATTGTAAGTTTTCGCCAAAGCGTTCAGCTTCTTTTAGTGGTGTATGAGGAAGAACAACAGCAAAATCAGAGCTATTTAATCTAAATACCTGACTTCCTGTATATGTACCGCTTATATGCTTAATAATATCGGCAACACCTTTAATATATTCGTCGCCTTTTTGGTAACCACGGCTTTGGTTTATCGCTTGTAACTCGCTACAACGAACCATAGCTAAAGAGCCAAATGTACTTTGTTCGCTGTTTTCTATATTTTTTTCGTAATATTCAACAAACATATTACGGTTTCCAAGCGAAGTAATGACATCTTTATACGCTTCTTGCTTAATGCTCATCGCTGCGCTTTGAATATCTTCGCTTTTGGATTTTAAAAAGTGTGACAAGCGGTTAAAGCTAGGCACTAAATCTTTTCCCATTTTTTTCAATGGAGTGCCATCTAATGCTGTTTCTAAATCATTATCAACTTGGTTTTGATTAATATAAATGTCAATAATGTCAGCAACCGTTGTGCTTATACTTTTATTTAAATGGTAAAAAATAGATTTCATAAGAATTATTGGAATAATAACTAAAATGGCAGAAATCAAAATAACGATAAAAAGGGATGTTTGGAGTTGCGACGCTAAATGCTCGATGTTGAGCACAAACTCAACTTTTATATCAGCAGCATCATTTACAGAAAACTGAGGGCGCACGGAGTTAAAGCGTGATAGTACAAAATCAGCGAATATTGGTAATTGAGTAGGGGTGTTAATACTAAATATTTCAGCCCCTTGGTAATCTCTTAGAGTAAAGCTTGAAAACGTTTTACCATCTGCAATTGATTGTTTTAAGTTTTGTGCAGAGATATCGTCTAAAGAAATATCATTAATATACTTAGTAAGCGTCATTTGCGCACTTTTTTTGTGCATCACTTACCGCATTATCGAAGCTGATGGATATAAGGTAGCTTCCTGCTGCTACACAGAGTAGCCAAGAAATAATTTGTATAAAAATAAGTTTTTTAAATCCAGCCATGTGTTCAGTCTTTTAATAATTCAAAAGGAAAGGAATCAAGTCCTTGATTAATAAACTAAGTATAGCGCATTAAGAAATAAACCAATGCTTTAGTTATACGGGCAAGAGTAGTGGAATTAGCTTGAGATGTCTATGAAATTCTTAGAATTGGCTCCCCCTCCCCGACTCGAACGGGGGACCTGCGGATTAACAGTCCGTCGCTCTAACCAACTGAGCTAAGGGGGAAGCGCTTGCCTTTCAACGGGGCGAAATA
>NZ_BADT01000116.1 GCF_000239855.1 Pseudoalteromonas sp. BSi20652
AAAGGGGGCTAAAACGGTTAACAGAGACACTGCTATTGACCCTAATAGTTTGGTAAAAATAAATGATTCAGCAAGGAAACCTAAATTAACTTCAGAAGGGAAAGTTATCCCTATTGGTGGACAACCCTCTGATGCAATTACAATTAGAAATAAGAGTAATCTGGATGAAAATGGATACCTACATCGAAAAGGCAAAAAATTAAAGTATGATTCGAATGGGTTCCCAATATTTGACAGTAAATTTGATACTCACATACCAGATCGCCATATAGCTTCGGGTAAAGCTCCTGAACACTTTAAAGCAGCAAATAAGAACCTTGCTATGCAATTAGAAAAAAATCCAACTTTAGCCAATTCACTAGGGTTAAGTAATGAACAAGTAGCACATATAATGAAAAAGCCACCATCAAAAGATCCAGCAAAGGGTTTAACGTGGCATCATCATCAAGATACAGGCAGAATGCAGCTTATTGATAGAACAACACATGACACTTTTAGACATACTGGTGGTATGTCTATTTGGGGAGGAGGGTATTAATTATGTTTAAATGTGAACCATATTTGTGGGAAGAAAATAAACCAACTTATAATCCTGATTACTTAAAGAAACTCGAATGCGAACTTCAGATTAAATTTCCGTCAGAGTTTTTAAACTTCATAGAATTACACTTTGGAGACAAGCCTTTTTATTCATCTTTTAAAGTAGGGAAAGGACAAAGTTCAATCGCACACTTTCTTCACTGCCAAGAATCAATAGATGATACTTTTGACACTTATAGTATCTCCGAACAAAAGGAAGAAATAGATGAATTTTTATCAAATAAAATAGTTCCTATCGCTATAACTTTTGACTCAAATTTAATCGCTTTTGATTTTCGTTATAAAATGGCAGAGCCCGAGGTCATATTTATCATTTCATCACAACTAGAAGATGAGGATAAAGCAATAAGGCATATTAGCGAAAATTTTCATGAATTTTTAGCTACTCTAGAAAACAATGATGACGAACTATAAACTCTAATCTGAAAAAGCTTGCTAAGGAAAGCCCATGCAATCAGATATTAAAAACATCCCGCAACACCTAGGTCAGTACCTTATTTGACCACGCCATTAAAAACGAAGTTGAAAATTGGCAACGCGCTATTTTTACAATTACGCGTAAAGGCCAATTTAACTTAAACTTTGAACGCGATAATAATGATGAAGAAGAAGTAATAACCGCTGCAAAACACGTTAAGTATTAATTTAACCTGCTTTT
>NZ_BADT01000115.1 GCF_000239855.1 Pseudoalteromonas sp. BSi20652
TTTTAAATCAAGAAAAAGTAACAAGTTGGAGATTTTCATATTAGGCATGATATAGTCTTCGAGAATGGTTTTTATCCTAATAGTGTCTTTATTATAATATTTTAAGAGTCAATATTAGGATCAAGAGCCTGTTATTAATAATTATGCGGAGGCTAATTTGGAAACAGGAATGATTATTTCACTGGCGTTATATTTTATTGTAATGCTAGGTATAGGACTATATGCATATAAACAATCTACAAGCGATGTTTCTGGCTATATGCTAGGCGGGCGAAACCTATCTCCAAGTGTTGCAGCACTTTCCGCTGGTGCATCAGACATGAGTGGTTGGATTCTTATGGGTCTACCTGGCGCAATGTTTGTTACTGGTTTTAGTAGCACTTGGATAGCCATTGGTTTAGTGATGGGTGCATGGTTGAATTACTTATTAGTGGCACCTAGATTACGCGTGTACACTGAAAAAGCTAATGACTCTATAACAATTCCCGATTACTTCTCAAATCGCTTTAACGACAAGTCTAACTTGCTACGTGTTGTATCTGCTGTTGTAATTATTGTTTTCTTTACACTTTACACATCTTCAGGTGTTGTGGCTGGCGGTAAACTGTTTGAAAGTTCGTTTGGGCTAAGCTACGAAATGGGTTTATATATCACAACGGGTGTTGTTGTTTTATATACTTTGTTTGGTGGCTTTTTAGCGGTTAGCTTAACTGACTTTGTGCAAGGTTGTATTATGTTCATCGCACTAATTTTGGTACCTACCGTTGCATACTCTTTGCTTGAACAGCCTTTGGAGTCTACTTTACATAGTGTAAATCCAGATATGCTTAACTGGATTGGTGCAGGTTCTGCATTAGGTATTATTTCGGCAATGGCATGGGGTTTAGGTTATTTTGGCCAACCTCATATTATTGTTCGCTTTATGTCGGTACGCAGCGTTAAAGATATGCCTACAGCACGCCGTATTGGTATGACATGGATGATTGTTGCTGCTATAGGTGCAGTTGCAACAGGTATATTTGGTGCTGCTTATACTTATGAAAATAATATTGTAGTTGAAGACCCTGAAACAATTTTCTTAATTCTTTCAGAGCTTTTATTTCACCCACTTATTGCTGGTTTTTTATTGGCTGCAATATTGGCTGCAATTATGAGTACGATTTCCTCACAGTTACTCGTTAGTTCAAGCTCATTAACTGAAGATTTTTATAAAACGTTTTTACGAAAAGACGCGAGTGATTCTGAGCTTGTATTGGTTGGTCGTATAAGTGTTGCCTTAGTAGCCATGTTTGCTATTTATTTAGCCTACGATAGAGATAGTTCTATCTTGGATTTGGTGAGTAATGCGTGGGCTGGTTTTGGTGCCGCTTTTGGACCGTTAGTATTATTTAGCCTTTACTGGAAGCGTATGAACTTTGAAGGTGCGTTATCTGGTATGTTAGTGGGTGCTATAACAGTATTGATTTGGTTTTATTCACCTATAGAAGTTAATGGTGCACCTATCAGTGAATTAATTTATGGCATTGTTCCGGGCTTTATTTTATCAAGTATTGCAATCGTTGTGGTTAGTTTGGGCACTAAGGCGCCTGAGAAGAACATCACCAACTTATTTGATGAAGTGGTAAAAGAACTGTAATTAGCTAAATTCAAGTTCGAATTAAGCATTAAAAAAGGGAGCAATTTAGTTGCTCCC
>NZ_BADT01000114.1 GCF_000239855.1 Pseudoalteromonas sp. BSi20652
AAAGTCACTAAAGCATGTACCGTAGATGCATATTTATATTATAAAAAGTAAATGATGAACTTGGTATTGCCAAAACAGCTAACCAGATGGGGTTTATATATACTCGATTAAAACAATATGATCAGGCTGCATTTTTTTATCAACTTACGATTGATCTACCTCAGGGGAAAGTAGATGAAAAGACTCTTGCTTCTGCCTTAAGAGAAATGGCGGTTATTAATTTTGAGTCTGGCGATTTTGTCTCTGCAATGGCGTTTGCACAAAAAGCTTATACAACATATAAAATAAAAACCTTAAGTCATATAGCTCTGTAACAGCACGAATTATTGCTAATATCTATAATGGTCAAGGCAATAAAAGTAAAGCTGTAGAGTACTATAATGAGTCTTTATCGTTAGCAAGAGAGACTGGCAATAAACTTTATGAAGTAAAATCCCTCATTGCTTTAGCTATTGCTTTGATTGGTAATAATACTGATGAGGCGGTTGACCTACTTAGAAAATCACTCGCCTTATCTACTCAAATGGATGACAAATTACATACTCTTTATGCGTATCGTGAAATGCGAATAGCAGAAAAGTTGCGAGGAAATATTGCTGAGTCATTAAACTATGCAGAAAAAGAAATAGCACTTAGCGAAATTATTCAAAACGAAAATGAAAAAAACGAAGTTGCACTCGAAAAAGCACATTTACATTCGTACAAAATGGAAATTGAGTTGGAGTCATTAAAAGAAAAAGAAAAACTTCATCAACTCGAACTTGCAAAGAAAAACAGTGAAATTGAAAGTTCAGGCCAAGCAAGGATTATTTCTGAACTCGAGCTTGACAAAAAATAAATACGCAAATATTGCGCTAGCGCTGTTATTAGCAATATGTTTGGGCAGTGTTTTATTAATCTACAGAGGTTTTGTTGTATTTAAAAAAACGCAGTAGCGAACTTGATCATTTAGCTTCAAGAGATCATTTAACTGATTGCTATAACCGTCGTGTTTTATTTGAGGTTTTAGAACGTGATTTTTCTCAATTAAAGAAAATGAATGAGTACAGTATTTTAATGGTCGATATTGATCATTTTAAAAGTATTAACGACACCTATGGACATTGTACGGGTGATTCTATTTTACGAGGTGTTGCTGGTATTTTGAATGATTTTGCTCGTCAAAATGATACTACTGCTCGTTTTGGCGGTGAAGAGTTTTGTATTATCCTACCAGAAACTTCTCAACTTCAGGCAATGAGCATTGCTGAGACTATGCGCACTAAAATAGAAAAGAGCACTTTTGATAATATTTTTGTCACGTGTAGTTTTGGCGTTACGTCTATCAAATTTAACGCAAAAACCCCTTTCGAATTAATAGAGCAAGCTGATCTAGCTCTCTACGAAGCTAAGTCTTTAGGGCGTAATAAAGTATCAATTTGGGATCAGTCGCTTGAAGAGTCTAGATTGATTTAGAAATACATCTACATATAGTTTGTTTGTATTTTGTGAGGACGTGTTGATTTTTGTGGATTTAAATTTGTTCAATCTAGGGGCGATTGAATTGCAGCGCGAGGTGTTTAACCTAGTGGGCTCAGTGAATGCTCCTACATTATCGGCTATGCCTTGCTTAAATACCAAATAGCCTACTGTGAATTCAACCACCAAAGAACAACACGCCCTAGTATTGAACTGAGTATAATAGAATGAAACTTTTACAATTTTATGAGTTACTTACATTTTAAAATAGTTTTTATTTATTTATCTTTTAAATATCAATATGTTAATTTTGGACTTGAAATTGCATTTCTAGTTAAATTAAAAAATAACAAAGGATTTAATTATGACTAACGTTGCACTTTCGGCCTACATGGCATTTTACTTCTATTTAATTATGTTGCTTGTACAGTGGGGTGTGGCTACGTTTAGCAAAGCGAAAGAGCCTAATGCTGTACCAGGTAAAATTGACGAGAATTTATCGCACGACAGCTTTATATTTAGAGCGCACAGAACATTTCATAATACGCTTGAAAACAGCGCATTATTTATAGGTACGGTGTTATTTGCGTTTGTAATTAATTATCAAAGCCCGATTTTTGCAATATGTATTTGGGTGTACTTAATTGCGCGTTTAATTCATATGGCGCTGTACTACGCTATAGCAACGGAGAAAAACCCAAGTCCACGTAGTTACTTCTTTTTAATTGGTGTGATTGCAAATGTGGTTATGCTGATAATGATAGGGTTAAGGCTAATCTCTTAATTTATAGATTTTATTTATAAATTATAAACAAAAAAGCGAGGAGCCTCTAAGGCATCTTCGCTTTTTTATTTAAAGTAGAAGCAGAATATAAACCACGTCTAAAGTAAGGTAATATTAATGGCTAATCGACGCCTATAAACCCGCCTGTTTGGTGTGTCCAAAGGGCTGCGTAAATCCCGCCTTTAGCGATTAGTTCTTCGTGAGTGCCTTGCTCAACTACGCCGCCATCATCAAGAACAATTAATCTATCCATTTGTGCAATGGTTGAGAGCCTATGCGCTATGGCGATGACTGTTTTGCCTGTCATTAAATCATCAAGACTTGCCTGAATTGCGGCTTCTACTTCTGAGTCGAGTGCGCTGGTGGCTTCGTCGAGTATAAGTATGGGTGCATTTTTAAGTAGTACGCGTGCAATAGCAATACGCTGGCGCTGACCGCCCGAAAGAGTAACCCCGCGTTCGCCCACTTGTGCATCAAAGCCTTTGTTGCCTTTGCTATCTACTAAGTCATTTATAAACTCAAGTGCTTTAGCTTGTTTGGTGGCGTTGATCATCTCAGCTTGGGTTGCATCCGGGCGACCGTACAAAATATTGTCTTTTACTGAGCGATGTAGCAAGGAGGTGTCTTGCGTTACCATCGCTATATAGCGGCGTAGGCTTTCTTGGCTAACGTCTGTGATGTTTTGCCCATCAATTTTTATTGTTCCTGAGTCAGTATCGTAAAATCGCAGTAACAAGTTAACAAGCGTTGATTTACCTGCACCTGAGCGACCAACTAAACCAATTTTTTCGCCAGGTTTAATATTTAAGTTTAAACCGTTCATTACTGGGCTGCGATTAGTCTCGTTTGCTGCTTTACCGTAGTTAAAGTGTACGTTGTTAAACTCAATGGCACCTTGGCTTACGTTAAGCGTATCGGCGTTTGGTTTATCGGCAACTTCAATAGGATTTGACAGTGTTTTCATGCCATCGGCTACGGTGCCAATGTTTTCAAATAAGCTGCTTATTTCCCACATGATCCACTGCGCCATACCGTTTAATCTAAGGGCTAAGCTAACAGCAACGGCAATGGCACCGGCGCTAATTGCACTAAGCGACCATAAATAAAGAGACACAGCGGTAACCGAAAAAACTAATAAATAATTTAAGCTTTGAATAACAAAGTTTAAGCTGGTTACTAAGCGCATTTGCTTGTACACAGGCTGTAAAAATACATCCATGCTTTGTTTTGCGTATTGCTCTTCACGTTGGGTATACGAAAATAATTTAATGGTAGAAATATTAGTGTAGCTATCAACAATACGACCGGTCATTTCTGAGCGCGCATCGGCTTGTGAGCTGGCAATTTTTTTAAGGCGCGGTACAAAGTAAAGCTGTACGCAGATGTATAAAGCTAACCAAACCAGTAACGGGATCATTAAGCGCCAATCGGCTTCGGCAACTAAAAATACCATAGAGCCAAAATAAACCACGATATACATTAATACATCGAGTAGTTTGGTCACTGTTTCGCGAACGGCTAAAGAGGTTTGCAGTACTTTAGTGGCTATTCTTCCTGCAAATTCATTTTGATAAAAACTCACACTTTGGCGTAGTAAATAACGATGCGCTAACCAGCGAATCGACATAGGATAATTGCCCAATAGGGCTTGGTGCAAAATAGCAGAATGAAAAAATACAACAACGGGCAATACTAATAACAGCATGACCGCCATTTTGATAAGTTCTGACTTTTGCTCTACAAACAAGGTTTCGGGAGTGTAAGCCGTTAACCAATCAACAAGTTGGCCCATGTAGCTAAATAAAGAAACCTCTAAAATAGCGAGCATGGCAGCGCTGATTGACATTAGCACCAACGACAATTCCATTCCTTTGGTGTAGTGACGGCAAAAAGCAAATAAAGTCGAAGGCGGCTGAGTGGGTTGGTCCTCAGGGAATGCTTTTGTCATTTTTTCAAATAATCGATACATTTTAAAAACTTAAATGGCAAATAATGACGAGTATCATACCATTTAAGTATTTTTAAATGCAGGTTTGTAAGGTATTAATTGTGAATATGCCAGAGCGTTATTAATATAAACTTATGTCTAAAAGAACACCAAAACACTTCACTTACTTTTATAGCATTGGGTTATTTAGGTTTGTACCTTCGCTCATGTATAAATCATCGTATTTTAGCCCACCATTCCCGTAAGGCTTTTTAATTGGGCCTGTATTACAGTTTGCTAAAAAGTATATAAGAGGTTGTTCGCGTTTCATTCTAAATTGTGCATTTTTATATACTAGAGTTTGCTTGCTAAATTCACCACCTTTTACGTAAACATCGTATTGCTGACCTTGCTCTGAGGCTGCTGCATTATTAACAACATACCATACGTCGTACCAGGTATTTGTTTGCAGTGGCTTGGCTGATTGTTTGGTAGTGTAGTTTTGAATGTTGCTATACCCGCTGTCGGTTTTAACCATTAAGGCGCCATCGTTCACAAGGCCGTTTGATTCTGTTTTATCGGTTACGCGAAGTGTAGGTTCAAACGCATCGTATGCATGTTTATTTATAAGCTCTGGAGTGAGGTTGCTTAATCCAAAAGCGTGGTTATTAGGAAAAGCAGCTACATTAATTCGCATATAAAATGTGTATGTTTGACCAACTTCAACCGCTTGTGGAAGTTTTGTATAAGAAAGCGCTTTACGATTTCCTACAATCCCCTCAGCTGCAGGCTTTTTTAGCAAATAATGATTTTTGGTTGCGTTTATTTTTTCTGTTTGTATAACCGTTATTTGTGGATTTTTAACCTGTGGTTTGGTTTCATTTTGGGTATCGACACTTTGCCACTTGCTAAGAGAGTTTTCAAAATTATCAATAAGCAGCCAATCGCTCGATGTGTTTTTAGAAATGGTTGAACACGATGCTAAAGTGCTTAACAAACATAAAGATAAAATGTGTTTAAAATGCATAATTGGCTCTCAGTAAGTTTATGTGTTTTTGGTTAACCAATTATCGTTTTGGCTATAACTTTAAAGTAAAGGTTATGTAACCAATTTAATGTTTTTATGTCAATCATTAAAATAATAGGTGTGGTTTGATAGAGCTTGAAAATGTAATATGGCCGTTGCATTTAATCAACTTGGCAAACTTTAGCTGAGTTTAAATTATTAGGACGTTTTATGTATACGGGTTCGTGTTTGTGCGGTGAGGTAAGCGTTGAAGTGTCGGGCAGTATAACTAGGGCGTGTTGATCTTTATGGATTGAAATTTGTTCAATCTAGGGGCGATTTAATCGCGGCGCAAGGTTTGTAACCTAGTGGGCTAAGTAAAAACCGAGCAACAAAGAGTCAATCGTCCCTAGAAAGAACCCAAAGGGCAGCGCATGTTTGGTCTTTATGCTACGTTATCGCCTATGTATGGGGAACAACCACATATCATAGGCTCTGCCTTGCCTAAATACCAAACACACTGCTGCAAATTCAACCACCAAAGAACAACACGCCCTACTATTATTCATTGTCATTGTTCACTGTGCAGAAAAAACAGCGGGACAGCATTTGCAACCAATGGCTTTGTAAATACAGATGAGTTTACAATAACTAGAGGGCAGGCACTACTTAGCGAGTATAGTTTTAAAGTAGGGCGCATACGCTATTTTTGTAAATGTTGCGGCTCGCCTGTTTACAGTAGCAACAGTGATGACAAAAGCAGAATACGAATTCGTTTAGGAATATTTGATAGCGAGATTGCTGAGCAGGTTTTATCGCATAATTTTGTTACGTCTAAAGCCAACTGGGAGCTGCTCGAAACAAGTTTACCGTGCTATGAAAAGCATGAACCTGGGCGGTAAAGCTTTTTATTCAATGTGGTAAATGCTGTTAATACTTTTATATAGGGTTGGTGCAAAGTTTATAAACACAGGTGAGTTTTGTATTTCATCAATGTTTATGTGCATTAGCGTATGCTGGCTTAACACAAGTACTATATTTTTGTATTCGTTAAATTCTACTAGCGCTAAGCATTTATAATGTTGCCTTAATAGTACTAATAGGCTTTGTAATTCTTGACCTGTTTGTGGGTTTAAATTAACAATTACTTGCGTGTTCTTTTCACTACAGCGCTTTAGATTTTGCCAAAAGCTATGGCTGGTTAAAAAGGGTTGATGATACTCTCCGCTAAAAATATCAATAATGATTACGTTAAACAGAGCTACGCATTGCTTAATATATAGCTCGGCACATTGTAAAAAAGTGCTGTGGCTATTTGGCAGGTTAAAATACTCTTTAGCAACATAGACAATACTAGGATTTATTTCTACCGTGTTAAATGTATTGATGGTGTTTATGTAAGGCGTATTACTTTGTAAGTGATACATAATTCGCTCAAACCCTGCAGTGCCCAAGCCTAAATTTAATATATTTAGTGTATCTACCGGTTTAAGTAAAAATAACATCATACACTGGTTTACAGGTACTATTACTTGCTCAGGGTGTATAAGGTTCATAACGCCTTGAATTGTTATGTCTTCATTGGTTTTTTGTGCAAGCGTTAACCACCGATATTCTTTATTTTGATACACGCATACGGGGCCGTATGCACTTTGCTGCGACTCAATAAGGTTACTTTTAATTGTATCTTCTTTTAGCTGACGCATAACTTAAACTATTAATATAAACACAATGACAGTGTGCCATGAAAAACAATTTTTTATCTATTATTATTCAACAAGGTTTGTAATTTAACCTCTAAATATAATATTGTATTAGCAATTAATTAGTTAGAAGTTATTCAAGGATTGAAAATGAGAACATTTATTTGCGCTGTTCATTTTGTGTGTGCTCAGTGGATGAAAAAATTAGACTCAAGAAATAAAAATACGGCCATAAATGCTGCAGCATTGTTAGCTATGATATCTACTGTATATAGTTTTCTTTTAGCTATGACGTTTGACATTCACTACTTAGATAAAATAATCAGTACTTTTAAGCAAAATCCTTTACTTGTTGGCGCTTTATTTTACGTAGTCGTCATTGGAATTATATTTTTAATTTTGGGTGATTTTAACGGTTATAGAAGTAGAGTTAGATCTTGTATAAATAAAGGGAGCTTTAAAAAATATATTTTAGGAATAAAGCTGTGGATGTTTGGGTTAATTCCTTTGACCGGTATTATGTTGATTGTCCGACTCAATTAATTCTTAAACGAATATTATAACTGCGCTTTAGCGTGCTCCTTTCTACATCTACCTCAAATGTATTGCCATAAAATCTTAGTTAAGTAATGGTTACACTATAATAATTAGGAGCTAATAAATGCTTAGAACACCTTTAAAAGTCACAACAACGTTACTCAAATTTACTGCAATTGCAGGCGCTTGCACACTTGCATTATCAGCACATGGTGAAACGCAATTACACTATACGGATCAGCAAAAGTTACACGATATAGCAAGTGAAGTGTCGGCTACCCGTATCGGTAGTGACATTCAAACGCTAGTGGATTTTGGTACTCGCCATACGCTTTCAGAGACTAAATCGGATACGCGAGGTATTGGTGCGGCTAGGCGTTGGATAAAAAAAGAATTTGAAAAAATATCTGTGCAGTGTGGTGGTTGTCTGGAAATTATTGAAGTAAAGGACACTATATCGGGCGAAAAACGCATTCCTAATCCTGTTGAAGTGGTTAACATAGTGGCTATTCAACGTGGGTCGAGCGAGCCGAATCGCATGGTAATGATGTCGGGTGATATAGATTCACGTGTAAGTGATGTTATGGACTTTACTAGCGACTCTCCTGGGGCAAATGATAACGCATCGGGCGTTGCAGGAGTAATAGAAGCAGCTCGTGTTTTAAGTAAATACAAATTTAATGGCTCTGTTGTGTATGCGGCGCTTTCGGGCGAAGAGCAAGGTTTGTTTGGCGGTAAAATATTAACGGCTTATGCACAAAAGCATAACTGGCAAGTTCATGGCGTTTTAAACAACGATATGATTGGCAATATTACCGGTATTAATGGGGTAACTAATAACACGACTGCACGTATATTTTCAGAAGGTACCCGTGTTGTAGAAACAAAAGAGCAAGCTAATACTCGGCGCTTTACAGGTGGTGAAGTCGATTCTGCGAGTCGTAATTTAGCTCGCTACATAGATACTATTGCTGACAGATACATTCCTAATTTAGATACAATGCTTGTATATCGATTAGATAGATTTGGCCGTGGTGGGCATCATCGTCCATTTAATGATGCAGGTTTTGCAGCGGTGCGTATTATGGAAACTAACGAGCACTACGATCGTCAGCATCAAGATTTACGCACTGAAAATGGTGTTGAGTATGGCGATACCATTGAAGGTGTTGATTTTGATTATACGGCTAAGTTAACTTCACTTAATGCGGTAACGATGGCGTCTATGGCGTGGGCACCCGCACCGGCAAAAGAAGTTAAAATAACGGGCGCTGTTACTGCTAATACTTCTTTTTCATGGGCAAAAAATGATGACGAGAACATTGCTGGATATAAAATTTATTGGCGTTATACGAGCGAGCCGCAATGGCAGTTTAGTAAATACGTGGGTAATGTTTCAAAATATACGCTTGAAAATGTAGTAATTGATAATTATTACTTTGGTGTAGCCTCTGTTAGTAAAGACGGTGTTGAGTCACCAGTGGTTTTTCCGGGTTGATGTCGGTTCGTTTGACCATAATATAAAATAGCGAGCTGTATGAAAAAAAAGCAGTCAGAGTCTTTAAAGTGCAAGCAGCCCGTTTAATGCTTGCACCTTATTTACTAAGACCTTACAGTGTTTAAAAAGAAGTAATAAGGTCACTATAATGGAACAACAACAAAAACAATTAACACCTGAAGAGCAAGCATTAGCTGAGCAACAACGAGTTGTATGGCAGCGTGAATGTTTTCAAAATGCGCAAAAGCATTTAGCCGAAAAGGGCATTATACCAAAGTCGGTTGTTGATAAAGATAGCCGGTTTTTGGCACCTCTTTGTGCAATGTGGAAATTTAAAGCCCAGAACGGTAAAACATATTGGGTAGTAACAGGGCGCTTACCTACAGATCATGCTGAAGTTAGTGCAGCTAAAGACGCTCGCGATGCAATGCGGTATTTTTCAATGCAGTGGCAATTAAAAGCGGATCAAATTATGAATACAGGCGCGCGCGACAAAACACAGGTAGATTTTGCTAACTTACTCATAAATAGAGCACATGGCTTGTACGAAATGTATGATAATGAACCACTGTGGGCTAATGAGTCTAAGTAAAACTTGAATTGAGTAACAACGTAAAGGGTAATAATTAATTATTACCCTTTTTAGTTTATAGATAAAAGTAAACGGCGTTGTATAAAAGTGTAAAGCAGGTTGCTACATACGCAGCCTAAAAAAACTCCCGCCTCTATAAATACATTTCCCTGTTTATACCTATTTCATAAAATGAGGGTTTATAAAATAAACTTGCATTACTACTCTTGGTTTATATCAAACCAAACTCCCTCGTTAATCAGTGTAGTAAAGGTTTGAGTAAAAACTAAACTCGGATTTGTTAAATTTAATGCTGAACTTTCAAACTCAGTATGATCGGTAAGTAGTTTTACCGCCGCTAAGTCGGTTAACGGCATAGCGTAATTTTCGCCATTTACACTTAGTAAAACTTCGGTATCGAGTTGCTGATAAATAGCGCGAGTGCCACCTAAGCGTTCAAACACTGCTTCTTTATTACTTAAATCATCGCTTATTTGCTCTGACGTAAATGGAGGCTCTACTGGCGCTAAATCCATTTCATGTTTGGGCTGACTAAGCGTTGAGCCTAACCATTGTTTAAATAAATCGTCATTTTCTAAAAGTGCTGCCATCAGTGTTTTAACTTTATCAACTTCAAGGTTTGTCAGTTCACCCTTTGATTTTCTTAATGTGATGTTGTGATCGGTATAACGTTTTTGGCCGCTTTCGGTATCAATAATATGATCGGCAAAGCTCGATAATAAATCTTGTTGATTTGGCGCTCTAAAACCAACTGAATAATTTAGTGCATTTTCTACAGCATAACCTTCGTGAGGGCACCCCGGTGGAATATATAAAATATCGCCAGGCTCTAATATGCAATCTATTACGGCTTCAAATGCTTCTACTTGCAGTAATTTTTTGTTTTGAGCAAACTGCTTAAGTGTTGGATCGGGTAGGCCTACACGCCAATGACGTTTGCCTTCGCCTTGAATAATAAATACGTCGTATTGGTCTAAATGCGGCCCAACACCACCATTAGGCGTTGAATAGCTGATCATTAAATCATCTATGCGCCAGTTGGGAATAAACCTAAATGGTTCTAGTAGTTGTGCAGCCTCGCTATGCCAGTGATCAACTGCTTGCACGAGTAAAGTAGAGTGATCGTCTGTTAACTGCTCAAAGTCTTCAAATGGTCCTTGGTGCGTTTGCCAATCATTTTTATGATTGGTGATAATACGTGACTCTATGCTTTCTTCCATTGCGAGACCGGCAAGTTCATTAGCATCAAGCGGGTCTTGAAAATTAGCAAAACCTTGTTTGATTAAAAGCGGCTTTTTTTGCCAAAAATGGCTTAAAAACTCTTGCTCAGACAAATTATTTATTTTTAATTGATACATACATTATGCCTACTAGTTAGTGCAATGGGGTTAAAACAAAAAAAGCGAAAGGATGATCCTTTCGCTTTTTAAAAGAGCAATTTAGTTTTTAAACTAAATCATCAATAAACTCAACAGCACGACCAATGTAATTAGCAGGTGTTAGTTTTTCATTTCTACTTTAGCGTCTTCAGGAAGGTCTAAACCATCGATAAAGTCAGCCATTATTTCTTTGTTCACACGTTTACCGCGTGTTAAGTCTTTAAGTTTTTCGTATGGCTTTTCAATGCCATATTTACGCATAACTGTTTGAATCGGCTCGGCAAGTAATTCCCAGTTTTGATCAAGCTCGTCAGCTAAACGTTGCTCGTTTACTTCTAGCTTACTTACACCTTTAAGTGTTGATTGGTATGCAATAATTGCATAACCCATACCTACACCTAGGTTACGTAATACCGTTGAATCAGTAAGGTCACGCTGCCAGCGAGATACTGGTAATTTTTGTGCAAGATGAGCAAAAATTGCGTTTGCTAAGCCTAAGTTACCTTCTGAGTTTTCAAAATCAATAGGGTTAACTTTATGTGGCATTGTAGATGAGCCAATTTCGCCAGCAATTGTTTTTTGCTTAAAGTGATTTAGGGCTATGTAACCCCACATGTCACGATCAAAATCGAGCAAAATAGTGTTAAAACGTGCAATTGCGTCAAACAACTCAGCAATGTAGTCATGCGGTTCAATTTGTGTAGTAAATGGGTTTAGTGTTAAACCTAAGCTTGATACAAATTTATCCGCATGTGTATGCCAGTCGTAATCTGGGTATGCGCTAAGGTGAGCGTTGTAGTTACCAACAGCACCGTTAACTTTACCTAGCATCTCTACTTGTGCAATTTGCCCGCGTTGACGTTTTAAACGCATGTATACGTTAGCAAATTCTTTACCCATTGTTGATGGTGTAGCAGGTTGCCCGTGCGTACGAGTCATCATTGGGATTGCTTTGTACTCAATCGCTTTAGCTTTTATTGCGCTTAAAAGTTCATCGCAATAAGGAAGTAAAACGTTTTTACGTGCTTCGCTAAGCATTAAACCATGAGATAGATTGTTAATATCTTCTGAAGTACAAGCAAAGTGAATGAATTCGTTTATTGCATGAAGTTCACTGTTATCGGCTACTTTTTCTTTTAGTAAGTATTCAACCGCTTTAACATCGTGATTTGTAGTGCGTTCAATATCTTTAACGCGCTGTGCATCAGCTTCGCTGAAGTTATCTACAATAGCGTTTAGAAGTGCATTAGCTTGTTCGCTAAATGCAGGCACTTCTTTAATATCGCTTGCTGCAGCTAACGCTTGCAACCAACGCACTTCAACAATTACGCGGTATTTAATTAAGCCAAATTCGCTGAAAATACTGCGTAGTTCAGTGGTTTTGCTGCCGTAGCGACCATCCACTGGAGAGATAGCCGTTAACGCTGAAAGCTCCATAATAACTCCTAAATTTTAGTTTGAACGATAGTTAAATTTTTGATTTAGCAATGGCGAGTATTTTTCTTTTTGCAAAGAAAAAATGACGGCGTTTACCGCCCATTTGTCGCCATAATACTGCACTTCTAATACCGGCTAATAATAACGCACGGATTTTATTTTGAGTGAGCTGCTGTTTTAGTAACTCGGGTTTACCATAAACCTGTATTCGGTGCCCAAGGGGGCTCAGCACCGACGAGTATATATCTGCTAAGCCGGCGACAACGGTGTCGTCGGTAATCGCAAAGTGGTCTAAACGACGATGAATATCATCAATTCGTTTACCTAATTCGTTTAAGCTTTTGTCGTTTGCGCTGAGTGCGCGCTCAAGCTGCATTAAACCACCAACGTATTTTACTATTTCAACATCTTTTTGAGCGCCAGCGGTTAGCTGCGCCATTAATGTTTTGTAGCCGTCACGTAAGTTGTTAGTACCTTGGTAAACATCTTCTGGCGATGCCGGCGATGTTTGAATAATACTTGAAAGTAAGATTTTTAAGTCGTGTTCGTTGCTGCTGCCGTACTGGGCAATTTTTTGAACTTGTTTAGCAACCTGGCACATGGCGGCAAGCGCCATGACTTGGTGTTCGTTCATTACTTAATCACCGAGTCAATAATACCACCACCTAAACACACATCTTTTGCGTAAAATACGGCAGATTGACCAGGCGTCACTGCTTTTTGTGGCTCGTCGAATAACACGCGTGCCATGCCGTCTTCACCTACAAGTAGGGTACAGCTTAAGTCTTCTTGGCGGTAACGTGTTTTAACTGTGCAGCGAGTTGTGCCTTTAGGGCCAATACGGTCTACCCAATGAAGTTGGTTTGCATTAAGACCATTACTGTATAGGCGAGGGTGATCTTTACCTTGGCCCACAATAAGTACATTTCGCTCAAGGTCTTTATCTACTACGTACCATGGTTCACCAGAACCTTCTTTCATACCACCAATTAACAAGCCTTTGCGTTGTCCAAGTGTGTGGTACATTAAGCCTTCGTGTTCGCCTACGTTATTACCGTCTGTGTCTTCGATAACGCCAGGTTGTGCTGGTAAGAACTTTTGTAAAAAGTCTTTAAATTTACGCTCACCAATAAAGCAAATACCTGTACTGTCTTTTTTATCGTGAGTGATTAGGTCTTGTTCTTCTGCTATGCGGCGTACTTCTGGTTTTTCGATATCGCCTACAGGGAATAACGTTTGGCCAATATGTTCATGGCTTAGAGTATATAAGAAGTAGCTTTGATCTTTATTGTTATCAAGTCCGCGACACATTACGTATTTGTCATCGCGAAGCTCACGGCGAACATAGTGACCGGTTGCAATAAAGTCAGCACCGAGTGCTTGTGCTGCAAATTCCAAAAAGGCTTTAAATTTAATTTCTTTGTTACACATAATATCAGGGTTAGGTGTACGGCCGGCTTTGTACTCTGCTAAAAAGTACTCAAATACATTGTCCCAATATTCTGCTGCAAAGTTAACAGTGTGAAGCTCAATGCCTAATTTATCACAGACCGCTTGCGCATCTTTTAAATCATCAGCAGCGGCACAGTACTCATCATTGTCGTCTTCTTCCCAGTTCTTCATAAACAGGCCTTCTACTTGGTAGCCCTGTTGTTGTAATAAATATGCAGATACAGAAGAATCAACACCGCCGGACATGCCAACAATGACTTTAATGTGACTATTTTCGCTCATGAATAATTTCGCTTATACAGATTGCTGTTAACTTGGAAAGGCCGCGATTATAGCATGTATTTTGTTTGTGCTTAAAGAGACTAAGGACGCAAACAACATAATTAGTGGGTATTTTATTGATATAACAAATAGCAAAGTTATCTTAAACCAGTGTTGGGCATTAAGATGATATACCTAGTTCTAACGGTGTAATTTTAATAACAGATTTAATAACAGAAAAAATCATGAGATATTTAAACATTATTAATAGTAATTCCTTTAAAAAGTACTAGATTGAATATAGAATAATTAATAGTAAAGGTTGAATGGTCCGGGAACCATCAATATTGCTTTAATATAGTCAATGGAATGAATATATGAATAATGCTTACAAAATAAATAAGATCAGATCGTTAGTTGAACATCACAAAAGCCAAATTGCCCCTGCTTCAGACTCTTTATTAACAAGTAAGTCTTTAGATTTAAAAAAGTCAGCTTATCGTTTGTTTTATGAG
>NZ_BADT01000113.1 GCF_000239855.1 Pseudoalteromonas sp. BSi20652
TTAAGGGTAGGGGGGGGAATCGCGGCGAAAGGTTTGCAACCGAGTGGGCTCGATAACTGCTCCTGCGTTATTCTACTGGCTTACATCCATGTAAGAATAAGTAAAAACCGAGCAATAAAGAGTAAACTGCCTCTAGGTAGAACCCTTCGGGCAGCGCATGTTTGGCATTTATGCTACGTTATCGCCTATTTACGGGGAATAACCATACTAAATAGGCCCTGCGTTGTCTAAATACCAAATAGTCTGTTGCAAATTCAACCTCTAATGATAATCAGGCACTAGTATTTTTCAAAAATAGGCAATGGTTTTGCCATGTTTTTTGGGAACTGAATATAGTAGCGCAACCCTTTGTCAGGTTCGCTAGTGGCATCTATAGAGCCACTTAGCGTTTGTTTTACTAGATTAAACATTATGTGCGTGCCTAACCCGCTACCGCCTTGGTCGCGCTTAGTTGTAAAAAAAGGGTCAAATAATTTAGTTAATTGCTCACTTGTAACGCCATTGCCATTGTCTTTGTAATCAATGATCAGATTAGTTTCATCACTCGTTATTTTTATATCCATAACGCCATTATCTCTTCCTTCAAAGCCATGAATAAGCGAATTCATAATTAGGTTAGTGAATATTTGGCTTATAGCACCTGCGGGTAAATTTAATACTAGATCGTCTGGGCATTCTAATTTTATAGTATGGGATGTTTTTTTAGTTTTGGATGAAGCGAACGTATCACCTCATTAACGTAATCTTTAAAGTTTATAGTTCTTACTGCTTCACTGGCTTGATCTACCGCTATTTGTTTAAAACTGGCAATAAGCTCCGAAGCTCTATCAAGGTTTGTTGTTAAAAGGCTAGTGCTTTGCTTTGCTTCATTAATAAAATCTTCCAATGCTTTGGGCGAGAGGGTTTTTTCCGTGTAGGCGCTTTCGAGCTTATTTAAACGCTCTTGTAAAAATGATATTGCGGTTACGCCAATACCAATTGGTGTATTAATGTCGTGTGTAATGCCTGCAACAAGCCCACCTAGCGCAGCCATTTTTTCAGTGCCAACTAAGCGCTCTTGTGCAAGGCTTAACTCATCTATGTAACGCTGAGACTCCGTTTGCTTTGTGATTAACTCTTGCTCTGTACTTCGGCGTAAATCAATTTCCTCGGTGAGCACAATTTTTTGTTTTTCGAGTTCATACTTTTGCTGTTGTAAGTCCATCATCGCTTGGCTTAAATTTGATGTTTTACGAGCAACGTCTTGTTCAAGTTGTACGTTGTGGTGATCAAGTTTTTCATTACTTATTATGAGTTCTTTTTGGGTATGCTCAAGCTCTTTACGATATTGAACTACCTTATCAATCAGATTATTAAATGACTGTTCCATGACTTTTAGTTCATTGTGCTCTTCTGTTTCTATTTCTATATGCTGGCCCTCTAGCTCGTCTAGCTCTAAGTTTTCTAGTTGTTCAGTCAGTTCAGTTAGAGGGTCAGTGAGTAGTTTTCTAAATGCCATTAAAAATAAAATAATGAGAAACGTAGTTTTTATCATCGCATTCCCAATCAGAAAATAGATTGAGATCATAATGCGGCTAAATACAACTTCTCGGCTAGAGAATAAAGTAACGTCACCGACTTGTGTAGCACGGCCTGAAAATTCAAAAATAAGTGGAAAAGTATAACCAAATAAACCAGATTTAGTGTCTTCTAAAATAACTTCTTCTTGTACTAGTTGTTGGTTATATAGCTTGTGTATATCGAGCGAGCGCCCTAGTTGTGAAATTATTTCGCCGCTGTCGTCACGTACAATAATCCCTTCAATCATAGGTATAGCAAGCAAACCTTCTGCGGTAGTAATAGTTTGTTTTGTATTTAGCTCCCATATGGCACGGGTTAAGCTGCGGCTAAATGTTTTTTGTAAGGTACTTAATTCATCCCGAATATAATCTTTGGTATTAACGTATTCAGCGATCACCTGTCCGCAAGTCACCACAAAGGTAAGCAAAAAATAAACTGATAGAACGTTGGTCAACAACTTCTTGGAGAGGCTCTTTTGTAACATAATTGACTTGTTTATCCTTTGTTATTTTTGCAAGACCACTATAGTAATTTAAAAGTTAGTCAATAAATGCTTAAAAATAAATAAAAAGTTTAAATTTAATAAGATAAACCTATATCTACCCTATGAATAATTAAAATTATTGAGCTGGGTTGCTTAAATAATTAATGCCACTTTAAATCTATTTTGAGTGAATGTTACGTTTTTAGTAACATTAATCTTGTTATATTTATTAGAAAAAAATTATTCTCGATTTATCGCCATGTTAAATTAATAATGTGTTTAAAATATAGGAACGTGTTAATGTAGTCATGGTGCAAAGGAGGGCTTTGTTTAACTACTCTTTAGTGATTATATAGTGATTAATATAATGAAATTTTCTATTTTAGTCTGCGATGATTCGACTGTTGCCCGTAAACAGGTTATTCGTTGTTTAAATGAATCTATAGACGCACAAATACAACAAGCCGTAAATGGATCACAGGCTTTAGAGCTCTTGCGAGCACAAAACTTTGATTTATTGTGTTTGGATCTCACTATGCCCGAAATTGACGGTATACAAGTACTCGAAGCTATAAAAGCAGAAAAAATAGAATGTTTTGTTCTGGTGATTTCTGCAGATATACAAGAAAAAATGAAGTTACGAGTCGCTCAACTAGGTGCCATCGACTTTATCGATAAACCCGTAAAAAAATCTAAATTAAATGAAATATTGCATAAATTTGGCATTCATTAGGTTTTTTAATGTTTAAAAAGGCTGTTTTATCTTTTAATTTAAGGTTGACAGCATAGCCTTTGTTAAGGCAGTCTTAACATATGAAAACATTTAATCGCGTACTGACCATTATTATTACAACCATCATTCTTACTGGATAGTGGCATAGGTCGGTGCAACAAATTTAAAGGCCTGTGTTCACTTAGAACACAGGCCTTTTTTCGTTTTATGGGATGAGGAACATAAACAATGCGCGTTTTAAAATTTGGAGGCTCGTCGCTTGCAGACTTTGCTTGCCTTAAACAAGTAGCTCAATTGGTAAAAGTACAGTTAAAAGACGAGATGCTATTGGTACTTTCTGCACCAGGTGGAATGACTGATTCGCTAGTTGCACTTGCAAGTGCAGCAGAGCAAGGGTTTGATTTTAGTGAGCAATGGCAAGCATTAGTTAGCCGCTGTGAAGGTTTAAAAGCTGACGTTGAAAAAAGTGGTGTAGTAGTTACAAGCTGGCCAAACTTAGGCGAGCTTAAAAATAAACTAGATGGCGTGTCACTCATACAGTGTTGCCCTGATCAGGTTCGCGCATTTGTGATTAGTTTTGGAGAGCGCGTTAGTGTCTCTTTAATGCAGGCTTTATTGAACTCGCACGATGCAAGATACTTAGAGGCAACAAGCTGTATCGCTTCAACGGGTGGTTATATTGATGCCGAGGCTGATTTAGTAACAAGTAAAGCTCGCTTTCAAGCTGTGCTCAAAGAAAACCCTGCAACTATTTATATTATGCCTGGTTTTACAGCGAGCAATGATAAAGGTGAGCTTACAACGCTTGGCCGTAACGGTTCTGACTACTCTGCAGCAATTGCTGCAGCATGTTTAGGCGCAGAAATTTGCCAAATTTGGACAGATGTTGATGGTGTATATAGCGCTGATCCTCGTTATATTAAAAAAGCGACTAAGGTAGATTTTTATCTTATAAAGAAGCGATGGAGCTATCTTACTTTGGCGCTAAAGTGCTTCATCCTAAAACAATTTTACCGTGCGCTAAAGCGGGCGTACCGTGCGAAATTAAAAACACGCACAACCCTGATGCTCAAGGCTCTATGATCGGTAATGACTATACATCAGACGAGCCAGTAAAAGCGCTGTCCAGCTTACAAGATCTTGCTATGCTAACGGTTTCTGGTCCTGGCATGAAAGGTAAAGTAGGCATGGCGTCTAAAGTATTTAACGCACTTGCTCACGATAACGTATCAATTGTATTAATTACGCAGTCATCGTGTGAATTTAGCATTAGCTTTTGTGTACACGAAACAGATTTAGCCCTTGCACTTGATGCACTGCAAACAGCGTTTGAGCTTGAATTACAAGCAGGGCTTATTGAGCCTGTACAAGTACAGCGCAACTTAGCGATTGTTACTTTAGTGGGCGACAACATGCGCGCGCATCGTGGTTTAGCGGCTAAGTTTTTTGCATCGCTTGCACAAGCTCAAGTAAACATTGTTGCAATAGCACAGGATTCTACTGAAAGTGCTATTTCAGCCGTGATTGATGGCGAGTTATGTAAC
Organism: Pseudoalteromonas sp. BSi20652; assembly: GCF_000239855.1. Lineage (GTDB taxonomy): Bacteria > Pseudomonadota > Gammaproteobacteria > Enterobacterales > Alteromonadaceae > Pseudoalteromonas. The sequence goes on from NZ_BADT01000113.1 coordinate 4,322, forward strand.
GACGCGGTTAAAATATGTCATGAAAACTTTTTCACACATGTGCCGTCAATTGATGTGTTTTTACTCGGTTGTGGCTTAGTTGGGCAAGAGCTTATTAATCAGCTTGAGCGCCAGCAAGCGTGGCTTGAAAAACGTAATATTAAACTTAACTTGTATGGTGTTGCTAACTCTCGTCAATTACACCTAGATAGTGAAGGTATTGCTTTTGGCGATTGGCAGCAAAAATTGGCCTCATCTGAGCAGGCGTTTGATTTAAAACTAGTAGAGCAGTTTGTTAAGCAAAATCATTTAGTAAATCCAGTGCTTGTTGATTGTACGTCGTCTGATGCACTTGCTGCGCAATACGTAGACTTTTTAAATGCAGGTTTTCATGTAGTAGCTGCCAATAAAAAAGCAACAACAAGTTCATACACGTATTACCAAGATTTAATTGCAGCAACACAAAAGAATAATCGTAAATTTTTATACGAAACAAACGTTGGTGCAGGCTTACCAGTAATCGACAACTTACAGTCGTTGTTTGGTGCTGGTGATGAGTTATTAGAATTTAGCGGTATTTTATCAGGCTCACTTTCGTATATGTTTGGCGCACTTCAAGATGGTTTATCACTTTCAGAGGCAACTGTTAAGGCAAAAGAAAGTGGCTTTACTGAGCCAGATCCTCGTGATGATTTATCGGGTACCGATGTAGCACGTAAGTTATTGATCATTGCTCGCGAAGCCGGTATGAAATTAGAGCTAAGCGATATTGAAGTTGAGTCAGTATTACCACAAGGTTTTGCACAAGGTGATAGTGTTGATGAGTTTATGGCAAAACTACCAAGCCTAGATGCTGATTTTAATGAGCGTATCAAAAGTGCTGCGAGCGAGGGTAAGGTACTTCGCTATGTAGGCACAATTAAAGAAGGCCACTGTAAAGTAGGTGTTGAAGCAGTAGATGCAAAGCATGCGCTTAGTGTAATTCGCGATGGCGAAAATGCGCTGGCTATTTTAAGCCAATACTACCAGCCACGTCCGTTTGTAATTCGTGGTTATGGTGCTGGTTCTGAAGTAACAGCCGCGGGTGTATTTGCTGATATTTTAAAAACGCTATCGCGCTAGGAGTTCGTTATGATTGAAGTATATGCTCCGGCGTCTATTGGTAATTTTGCAGTGGGTTTTGACGCCCTTGGCGCAGCGCTTGCGCCAATTGATGGCAGTTTATTAGGCGATGTTGCAGTTGTAAGTGCAGCATTAAGCGACGAATTTATTTGCACAGGCGAATACGCTCATAAGTTACCAAGTGATGCGAATGAAAACTTAGCGTACCAGTGTTTAGTGCATTTTAGAGCGCATGTTGCGCCTAACATGCCAAGCGTAAAGCTTGAACTTAAAAAGAATTTACCAATTGGCTCAGGGCTTGGCTCTAGTGCGTGTTCGGTGGTCGCTACCTTTGCAGCCCTTGATAAGTTTGCAAAAACTAATTTAAGCCAGGTTCAGCTCATTGAGCTTATGGCTGATTTTGAAGCCGTTGTAAGCGGCGGTCGTCATTACGATAACATCACGCCATGTTATTTAGGTGGTTTGCAGTTAACAGGTGATTTAATACCAGATAAATCAATAGCACTACCTGTTGATGAAAACTGGTACTACGTTACTGCGTTTCCTGGTTTTTCGCTCAATACAGCAAAAGCACGCTCTGTACTACCTAAAGAGATGAGTATGCACGCAGGTGTTGAATTTGCTCAGCGTCTATCAGCATTTAGTAGCTTACTGTTAACTAACCGCTTTGACGATGCGCTAAGCATAATGAAAGATGAAATAGCAGAACCTTACCGCGCACCGCTTATTAAAGGTTTTAGTGAAGCTAAAGTAAGCCTGCCAGCACTTGGCGCTGAAATAGTGAGTATTTCGGGTGCAGGACCCACTTTGTTTACTGTGTGTAAAACGCTTGAAGCTGCACAGCAATGCGCGCAATGGTTAGAAGCAAATTATATTAACGAGCAAGGCTTTTGCCACATTTGTAAATTAGACAACGACGGCACGCGTCAATTAACAGTTTTATAGGATAAGTAGTTATGCAATTACACAATTTAAAAGAGTTCTCTCAAAAGGTGTCGTTTATTGAAGCCGTAAAAACAGGTCTAGGTCGTAACCAAGGTGTGTTTTTTCCGGAATCATTAGCACCACTGACAGACGTTGATGCATTACTTGATATGGACTTTGTTACGCGCAGTGGCAAAATATTATCCCACTTAATTGGTGATGAGCTACCAAGTGACACCGTTGCACAAATGGTTAAAAACGCATTTAACTTTCCTGTTAAGCTGGTGGAAGTTGAAGATAATACATACTGTTTAGAGCTGTTTCATGGTCCTACACTTGCGTTTAAGGACTTTGGTGGTCGCTTTATGGCGGAGTGTTTAACGCAGTTTAATAAAGATGAAAAAGTAACTATTCTAACCGCTACATCAGGCGACACTGGCGCGGCTGTTGCGCATGCTTTTTACAATAAGCCAAATATCGATGTGGTGATTTTATATCCTAAAGGTAAAATTTCACTTGCTCAACAAAAGTTATTTACTACGCTTGGCGGCAACATTCATTGTTATGCAGTTGAGGGCAGCTTTGATGATTGCCAAGAGCTTGTTAAAAACGCTTTTTTAGATGAAGAAGTTAAATCTACACTTGGTTTAAATTCAGCTAACTCAATTAATATTAGCCGTTTAGTTGCACAGGTTTGTTATTATTTTGAAGCCATTGCACTGCTACCAAAAGAAAAACGCGCAACAGCACATATATCAGTACCTAGTGGTAACTTTGGTAATGTGTGCGCCGCAATGATTGGTGCTGTTATTGGTTTACCTCTTGGAAAATTAAGTGCAACAACAAATCAAAATGATACCGTGCCGCGCTTTATGCTTGATAAAAAGTGGACGCCAAACGCAACGCTTGAATCGCTTTCAAATGCAATGGATGTGAGCAAACCAAACAATTGGCCACGCGTACAAACAATGTTAGATAATAACTGGTTTAGTTACGAGAATTTTTATTCAACCAGCGTAAACGAACAGGATACGCAAACAGTGATGAAAAATATTCAACAAGCAGGTTATGTTGCAGAGCCACACACTGCAATTGCATACCAAGGTTTAGTTGAAAACCGTGCACCAGGTGCTGCGGGTATCTTTTTAGCGACAGCTCATCCGGCTAAGTTTAAAGAAAGCGTAGAAGGTATTTTAAATGTTGAATTGGACATGCCAAAACCACTTAGCGATGCATTAGCAAAACCATGTTTAGCAAGTGATATAGATGCCGACTATGACGCGTTACGCACTGAAATACTCGCCAAACTAGGTTGATAAACAATATATATTCAAGCGGTTTAGGCCGCTTTTTTTATGTGCTCTAAATTAAAAAGAGGTACTTTCATTAACTAATTAAATGTAGAAAATAAAATGCATTTAAAATAGTTATGTATTTATTAAAAAATATCATCTTAAAAAGTCTGTGAAATAGTTTCAATCCCTGTTTAAATATCTTCAACTTAAGAGCATAGGCAAATAGTCGTTTTAAGCGTACAATAAAGCCTCTAAAAAACACCATACACGTTGCCCAGGAGACCCCAATGTTAGAACGTAGCATGAATATTTCGGATTTTGATCCAGAGTTATTTGACGCAATGACCAAAGAGACTGCTCGCCAAGAAGAGCATATTGAACTGATTGCATCTGAAAACTACTGTAGCCCACGTGTACTAGAAGCGCAGGGTTCACAGCTTACTAACAAATACGCAGAAGGTTATCCTGGCAAGCGTTACTATGGCGGTTGTGAGCATGTAGATGTTGTTGAGCAATTAGCAATTGACCGTGCAAACGAATTATTTGGTTCTGACTACGCTAATGTACAACCACACGCGGGTTCGCAAGCAAACGCAGCTGTTTTTCTGGCATTGTTAGAATCTGGTGATACTGTACTAGGTATGAGCTTAGCTCATGGTGGTCACTTGACTCACGGTTCTCACGTAAATTTCTCTGGTAAGCTTTACAATGCAATTCAATACGGTTTAGATGAAGCAACAGGCGAAATTGATTATGCACAAGTAGAAGCACTAGCACTTGAGCATAAACCAAAAATGATTATTGGTGGTTTTTCAGCGTATTCAGGTATTGTTGATTGGGCTAAATTTCGTGAAATTGCAGACAAAGTAGGTGCTTATCTGTTTGTTGATATGGCCCATGTTGCTGGTTTAGTTGCAGCAGGTGTATACCCAAGTCCAGTTCCTCATGCACACGTTGTTACTACAACGACGCATAAAACACTTGCAGGTCCTCGTGGCGGTTTGATTATTTCTGCATGTGGCGACGAAGCTATTTACAAAAAGCTTAACAGCGCCGTGTTCCCTGGTGGTCAAGGTGGTCCTTTGTGTCACGTTATTGCTGCAAAAGCAGTCGCATTTAAAGAAGCACTTCAACCAGAGTTTAAATTATACCAAACACAAGTTGTTAAAAACGCCAAGGCAATGGTTGCTGTTATTCAAGAGCGCGGCTACAAAATCGTATCTGACAAAACAGAAAATCACTTATTTTTACTTGATTTAATCGATAAAGATATCACGGGTAAAGATGCAGATGCGGCCTTAGGTAACGCTAACATCACAGTTAATAAAAACTCAGTGCCAAACGACCCACGCTCACCATTTGTAACATCTGGTCTGCGTATTGGTTCTCCTGCAATTACTCGTCGTGGTTTTACAGAAGTAGAATCAAAAGAGCTTGCTGGTTGGATTTGTGACGTGCTAGACAACATTGCTGATGAATCTGTACAAGCGCAAGTTAAAGAAAAAGTAAAAGCAATTTGTGCAAAATTACCCGTTTACGCTTAATAAAAGTAAAACGGTAATTTAGATCACACAGGCAAACATTTTTGCTATTATAAAGGCCGCTTTAAAGCGGCCTTTTTTGTTTTTAAAACGGAAGTATTCAGTTATGCATTGCCCATTTTGTACCGCAAAAGATACTAAAGTTATTGACTCTCGCCTTGTTGGTGGAGGGCATCAAGTTCGCAGGCGTCGTGAGTGTAACGACTGCCACGAGCGCTTTACTACATTTGAAGGCGCTGAACTGGTTATGCCTCGTGTTATTAAACAAGACGGCAGCCGCGAACCATTTAACGAAGATAAGCTTTTAAATGGATTAAACCGCGCGCTCGAAAAACGCCCAGTGAGTACTGAGCAAGTAGACGAAGTAGTGAATATAATAAAATCGCAATTACGCGCAACAGGCGAGAGAGAAATTTCAAGCCATTTGGTTGGTGAATGCATTATGGAGGCGCTTAAAAAGCTTGATAAAGTAGCGTACGTAAGATTTGCCTCTGTTTATCGCTCGTTTGAAGATATACGCGAATTTGGCGAAGAAATTGCCCGCTTAGGGGAGTAATAAATGCAAAGCCAAGCTACTTTTACAGAACTTGACGAAATGTATATAGCACGCGCCATAGAGCTTGCCAAAAAAGGTCGATTTACTACAACGCCTAATCCCAATGTTGGCTGTGTATTAGTTAAAAATAATCAAATAATTGGTGAAGGTTTTCATCAATTAGCAGGCCAAGGTCATGCTGAAGTAAATGCACTGGCAATAGCTGGTAATAATGCACAAGGTGCAACGGCTTATGTAACGCTTGAACCGTGTAGTCATTATGGCCGTACGCCACCTTGTGCAGAAGGTTTAAAAGCTGCCGGTGTGGTAAAAGTAATTGCCGCTATGGTTGATACAAACCCGCAAGTTGCAGGCAAAGGTCTTAAAATACTGAGCGACGCTGGTATCGAAGTTGCTTACGGATTACTAGAGTCACAAGCGCGGGCACTTAACGTTGGCTTTTTTAAGCGTATGGAGCAAGGTTTACCTTATGTGACCTGCAAAATGGCAGCAAGCATAGATGGTAAAACAGCCCTTAAAAATGGGCAAAGTAAATGGATAACAGGCTCTGCTGCTCGCCAAGACGTACAATTATACCGAGCGCAAAGCTGCGCTATTTTAACCGGTGCCGATACCGTGTTAGTAGACGATGCTAAACTTAATGTGCGACTAAGCGAGTTGCCTTGCACGCTACCTACCGATTTACCGCTTCGCCAGCCTGTGCGTGTTATAATTGATTCTAGAAACCGTTTAACGCCTAACCTCGCTTTATTTAAAATTCAAAGTGATATAATAATATTTACTACTAAGGTTGATAAATCAAAGCATTGGCCGCACTTTGTAAAGCATATTGAAGTAAGTGAAAGTAACGGTAAAATTGATTTGCAGGCTGCTTTACAAAAGCTTGGACAACTTCAGTTTAATAATGTGTGGCTTGAAGCTGGCGCAACACTTGCTGGTAAAATGATCGAACTTGATTTAATTGATGAGTTTGTTTTTTATTTAGCGCCTAAACTAATGGGTCATGATGCAAAAAGTTTAGTGAATTTTCCTGAATTGGTGAGTATGCAAAATACTATCGATTTAACATTTGATGAGTGTGCGCGCATTGGTGACGATTTGCGTATTACAGCACGAAAAAAACTCATTAAAACCACTTAATAAAAAAGAGTAGTGCTATGTTTACTGGAATAATAGAAGCCACAGGTAAAATCGCTTTATTACAAAAAAAACAAGGCGACTTAGCCATTCGTATACAAAGCGCTGATCTTGATATGACAGACGTAAAGCTAGGCGATAGTATCGCAACAAACGGTGTTTGCTTAACCGTGGTTGATAAACATATAGATGGATTTAGTGCCGACTTGTCTAACGAGACAATTGGTTTAACTGGTTTTGCTCATTACGTTTTAGGGCAAACTGTTAATCTTGAAAAAGCAATGCAACCCGTTTCGCGCTTGGGCGGTCATTTAGTGTCTGGCCATGTTGATGGTATTGCAACAATTACGGCAATATCGGCTAATGCACGCGCAACCGAATACTGGCTCGCGACCGACGAAAGTTTGATGAAGTATATTCCGTATAAAGGGTCGGTATGTATTGATGGGATAAGCCTAACAGTAAACGCTGTAGAAGGTAATAAATTCAAGTTAACAATTGTACCTCATACCAGCGGGCAAACTACGATAACTCACTTTAAAGTGGGAACTCAAGTTAATTTAGAGGTCGACCAAATTGCACGTTATTTAGAGCGCCTTATAAAAGGTGCAGAACAACCAACGGGCTCTGATATTTCAATGAGCTTACTCGCTAAAGCGGGATTTATTAAATAACGAAACTGACAACTTACATGAGCAAATTTATGAATTTACACAGCGCACAAGAAATCATCGATGATATTAAAGCCGGTAAAATGGTTATTTTAATGGATGACGAAGACAGAGAAAATGAAGGCGATTTAATTATTGCTGCAGAGCATATAAGCGCAGAGGCTATTAACTTTATGGCTACCCATGGCCGTGGTTTAATTTGTTTAACCATGACACAAGAACGTTGTGAGCAGCTTGATTTACCATTAATGGTCAAAAACAATGGCGCTGCGTTTTCGACGAACTTTACTATGTCGATTGAAGCATCTAAAGGGGTTACTACAGGTATTTCAGCAGCAGATAGAGCACGCACAGTGCAAGCGGCTATAGCTAAAGGCGCAGTACCAAGTGATATTGTGCAACCTGGGCATATTTTTCCTATTATGGCACAACCTGGTGGCGTGTTAACTCGCGCAGGGCATACTGAAGCTGGTTGTGATTTAGCCCGTTTAGCTGGGCTTGAGGCTTCATCTGTTATTGTTGAAATACTTAATGTCGATGGCACCATGGCGCGCCGCCCTGATTTAGAAGTTTTTGCGAAAGAACATGATATTAAAATGGGCACTATTGCTGATTTAATCGAATATCGTAACTTAAACGAAACAACAATTGAGCAAGTTGCAAAATGTAAGTTACCAACTATTCACGGTGAATTTGATTTAGTTACTTACAAAGACACAATTGACGGCCAATTACATTACGTCTTGCTTAAAGGCGATATAAAAGAGCAAGAACCGACAAATGTACGTGTACATTTGCAAAGTACCTTTAACGATATTTTACTCTCAGATAGAAGTGCTGACCGTAGCTGGGGTCTTTCTGAGGCAATGGCTTATATTGCTAAAAATGAAGGCGCTTTAGTTATTTTAGGTAAGCAAGAAAGTACTGATGACTTAGAAGCAACCGTTAAAGCATTTGCCGCCGCAGATGCCGGTGAAAATGTAACGCCACGCAAATTTCAAGGTACGTCTCGTACTGTTGGTGTAGGCTCGCAAATTCTTGCAGATCTTGGAATTAAACAAATGCGATTAATGAGTCGTCCTAAAAAGTACCATGCACTTTCGGGCTTTCATTTAGAAGTTGTTGATTATGTTGAGCCACAATAAGCATCACGCTTAAACTAGGCTATTATTTTATTTTTATGGTATGATGCGCAGCAATTTTTGCGCAATCGCAACCGCTTGAACTTATTTTTAGGGTTATCAAATGAAAATTATTGAAGGTAGTAAGTACGCTCCAGGCAAGAAATTTGCCATTGTCATTTCTCGTTTTAATGACTTTATCGGTAGCAGCCTCCTTGCAGGTGCTGTTGATGAGCTAAAACGCACTGGTGGCGTATCTGATGACGACATTACCGTTATTTATGTACCAGGCGCGGTAGAGTTACCTTTAGTAGCTAAACGCGTTGCGGCAAAAAAAGAGTATGATGCAATCATCGCATTAGGCGTAGTGATCAGAGGTGGGACACCACACTTTGACCTAGTTGCTGGCGAATCAAACAAAGGTCTTGCGCAAGTATCACTTGAGTATGATATCCCGGTTGCATTTGGCGTATTAACCACTGAGAGCATTGAACAAGCAATTGAGCGTGCTGGCACCAAAATGGGCAATAAAGGCGGCGAAGCTGCTTTAGGCGCGCTTGAAATGGTTAATGTGTTAGATAAAATTTAAGTTTAAGGAATTTTTGTGAAACCAGCAGCAAGACGTAAAGCACGTATCTTAGCACTCCAAGCCGTTTATTCTTGGCAAATAAGTGGCAATTTAATTGCCGATATCGAACAACAAATGTTGATCGAAACAGACGTTACTAAAATTGATGTTGAATACTTTAAAGATTTAGCGACGGGTGTTGCTGTAAACTATAAGCAACTAGACGAAGCTGTATCACCACATTTAACACGTCCGTTTAATGACTTAGATATGGTTGAGCGCGCAATTTTACGTTTAAGCAGCTATGAGCTTAAGTTCCGTGAAGACGTACCTTATAAAGTTGCTATTAACGAAGGTATTGAGCTGGCCAAAATATTTGGCGCAGAAGACAGTCATAAATTTGTAAACGGTGTACTTGATAAAGCTGTTAAGCACTTACGCAAGTAATAACAATTAATCTGAATATTAATTTTCAGATTAATTGTTTAAACAACCGTTAAAAAGGAGAGCCGGCATAGGTCGGCTTTTTTGTGTATGAAGGAATTTGAATTAATTAACCGTTACTTTAAAGGTCGCGGTATCACTCGTCGTGATGTAAACCTAGGAATAGGGGATGATTGCGCGTTAGTAACCGTTCCACCAAACTGTCAACTTGCAGTCACAACTGATACTTTAGTTGCTGGCGTACACTTTTTTGATGATATTTCTCCTCGGGCACTTGGCCACAGAGCACTCGCTGTAAATCTAAGTGATTTGGCGGCCATGGGCGCTGAGCCAACATGGGTGTCAGTTGCATTAACATTACCAAATATAGATCCACAGTGGGTTGAAGAATTCACGGAAGGCATGCACGAAATTGCAGAGTACTTTAATGTACAAATAATTGGTGGTGATACTACACAAGGTCCATTAACTATCACTATTTGTGCAAAAGGAACTGTGCCAGAAGGTAAAGCTCTGCGCAGAAGTGGTGCAAAAGTAGGTGATTGGATTTATGTTACAGGTCCGCTAGGTGACGCTGGACTTGCAATTGAGTCTCGCAAACAAGGTATAAGTATTGAGCCAGAGCATTTAAAGTACTTAAATAAGCGCTTTGACTTTCCAACACCGCGTGTTGCTGCAGGGCAGGTATTACGAGGTCTTGCATCATCGGCTATTGATGTATCGGATGGTTTAATCGCTGATTTAAGTCATATACTTGATATGTCGCAAGTAAATGCAGTTGTGAATATTGAAAGTATTCCGACTTCAGATGCAATGCAAGCAAGCCTTGATTTTAATCAGCAGCTTCCATTTATTCTCAGTTACGGTGATGATTACGAATTAATTTTTACTGTACCTGATAGTAATAAAAGTATGCTAGATATAAAACTGCGTCAATATGGTGTAGATGCAACATGCATAGGCCAAATTAAAAGTGGCGATGGTCAAATTGAACTTTTACACAACGGTGAAAAGTTTGATTTTAAGCAGCAAGGTTTTGAGCATTTTGCAAAGGAGCTGGTTTGAACAAAAACCGAAAGTTTAATTTAAAGCGCCCACATCAGTTTTTTGGTTTGGGCTTTGGTACTGGGTTAGCTCCTAAAGCGCCTGGTACATTTGGTACTTTTGCTGCACTGCCATTTATTTTTATGACGATGTATTATCCGTTATGGTTACAAATTGTGTTTGCTGTAGTGATAAGTATATTTGGTATATGGGCATGTGGTAAAACAGCTGATGATTTAGGTGTGCACGACCATCCTGCTATTGTATGGGATGAAGTGGCAGGTTATTACATAACAATGATAGGTGCAGCACTTAGTTGGCAGAGCTTATTAGTCGGTTTTTTATTATTTCGCTTTTTTGATATAGCAAAACCCGGCCCAATACGTATGCTAGATAAACGAGTCCATGGTGGTCTAGGTATCATGGCTGATGACGTACTTGCGGGTATTTTTTCGCTTATTTGTTTACAAGCGTTAATAAAAGTGGGTTTACTACCCTTTTAATTCTTATATTTGAATTGTTTAACTAGGTGGCAGCAATATGATGCGATTTTTACTGGTTTGTGTACTGATGTTGTGCGCGATGCCAAGTTGGGCCTCAATTAATGACTATGTAGTTAAGCAGTGGAACATAAAAGATGGGTTGCCTTCGCAATCGCTTAAAAGTGTAGTGCAAGATCAACAAGGTTACATGTGGCTGGGTACTCAATTTGGTTTAAGCCGTTTTGATGGTACTACATTTACTAATTACAACACTCAAAATAGCCCATTTTTATCTAGTAATGGTATTAATAAGCTATTAGTTGATTCTAACGGTTTGTTATGGATTGGTACTAAAAGTGGGTTAGTTGTTATTAACCCTGCTACATTTTCAGCGCAAGAATTTAATATTAAAGGTCCTGTGAGGGATATTTTAGAGGATTCTAAAGGCAGTATTTGGATTGCTGCAAATGGTTTGTATTATGTTGATAGAGGCCAAGTTGATCTGCAAACTCGAGCAAACGGCCCATTACCAATTATCAATGCTACAGTTATTACTCAAATTGTGGGTTCGGTTAGTCAAATGGCGCTTTCTCCAGAAGGTATTTGGTTAGTTAACGATCGCCACTTATTACGCCTTACTAAAAGCTCTTCTGACTTTTCTAAACTGCGCTTAGAGCTTACTGCAAAAATATCACTACCAGAGCGTTTAGCTCAAACAATCGTTCACGATTTATCTTTTTTAAACGGCAACTTATACTTGGCATCTGAGCTAGGAGCTTACTTTTTAGATTTAGACGATGAACTAAGAGCTTTTCCACTTCCTAATACTAATAACTCTGCTGTTTATAAATTTATGAGCGATACCGATGGTGGCTTATGGGTTTCGACATACGGACGTTTATTATTTAGAGATAAGTCAGGCGAATGGCAATGGGTTGAACCAAGCCAGCTCGATCAAAGCATATGGTTTGCTGACATTTTTAGGGATGATAAAAATAATGTTTGGTTAGCAAGTTTTAGCGAAGGTTTATGGCTAGCTCATGAGGGACGAGTTGAAAGGCATGCTGCGGTTTCTAAAATGACCGAGTCTGTTATGGCTATAAGCGAATCACCTGACGGTAAACTCTGGGTCGCGAATAAAAGCGGCATAGGCTATTTCGACTTAGATAAGAGCTTCATTAATTTAATTCCGAGCAGTAAATACGGGCATGCGTCTGTGCACGATTTACAGTTTGACGGTGAGCGGTTATATATAGCAACAGGGCGAGGATTATTTGTTTTCGAAAAAAACACGCTTTATACGGTCCCTGGTCGGGCACTTCGTGATAACCCTGTATTTGCAATTAGCCGCTCGAGTAAAGGCGGATTTTGGATTGGTACGGGCAGAGGCTTGTATCGATTAAATTACGCAGGTTTAACGCCTTTTGCTTATAACGCATTTTTAGGTAGCAAGTTCATTACCTATGTACTAGATAAAACAAATTTTGGTGTTATTGGTACGAGCAAAGGCGCTTATTATTTTACTGAGCGCGGCATTGAAAAAATTGGTGACCAAACAACTCTAGAAAGCGCTTATGTAACAAGTGTACTGCATATTAATGGGGTAGGCATTTTAATTGGTTCTCTTAACGATGGGCTTTTTTATCGAAGTACGCAAGGGCAATGGCGTCAGCTCGATGCGGCTAATGGTTTGCCTTATGGCTCTATATTTAGCTTAGAATATGATGAAAAGTTAAAGCATGTCTGGGTAAGCACTATGAAAGGTGTTTACAGAATGCCAGTCGAGCAATTTAAAACTGATATAAAAAGTTTAAAAGTAGAGGAAGTTATTTCTTCATTTGACCGTCAATTAGATGGTAAAGCTAATCAATGTTGTAGTGGATTAGGGCACGATGCAGTAGCTGATACTGGCAGCTCTATTTGGTATCCAAGTTTGCAAGGTGTTGTTGAAATACCTAAAAATGTAGAATTATTTGGTGTGCTTGCGTTAAAGCCAACAATTGAAACTATAATAACGCCGCTTCGCAAGTTAACGACTGCGGCACTTGGCAAAAAACCATTACTTGAGACTGACGAACGTGATATTACACTAACGTATACCGCTATTGATTATTATGCACCTAATAGTGTTGAATTTAGATATAAACTAATTGGCTTAGATAGCGATTGGCGTTATGCCAATACCCGTCGTGAAGCCATTTATACAAACTTACCTCCTGGCTCGTTTTTGTTTCAATTAGAAGCAAAGCGCCAAGGAGAGGACTGGACTAAAGCACAAGAGATAGAATATGGTTTTGTAGTACCAGAACGCTTTGCTGAAACTATTTACTTTAGGCTTTTAATTACCAGTGGTTTTATTTTACTTCTTTATTTAGTTTTTTGGGTATTTAGAGCACAAGAAAGAAGAAAGCAAGAAGCGCTTGAGGGCTTGATTACTGAGCGTACCTTAGAGCTTCGCCAGGCAAATAGTAAGTTAAATCAAGTTAACTCACAGCTTAAACTCGTTAGTCACTCAGATGAGCTGACAGGTTTGCGTAGTCGACGCTTTTTGTTTGATCAGCTGCCTAAAGATATTGAGCATTTTCAACGAAATTCACAATCGTTGCAGGCGCAGGGTAAATCACTTGTTTTAGTTATTATTAATTTTGATAATTTTAGTCGTATTAATGATGCCTACGGTCCAATTGCTGGCGACAGTTGCCTTCAACAAATGGCCGCCTTACTTAATTCTCGTACTCAGGGGTCTGATTACGTTGCACGTTGGAGTGGTGATGAATTTTTACTGCTCCTGCGTGATTTTAAGTGTAATAAAATAGATAGTTATGCATCAGATCTATGCAAAGCAATTGCTAAGTATTCATTCCAACTACCTAATGGGAAAAGTACAAATATAACGACATCTATAGGGTGGTCTTTTTATCCGCTACCACTTTTAGGTGGGCAGGTAATTGGCTGGGAAACATCGATTAACTTAGCGGATATAGCGCTACATCAAGTAAAAAAACGTGGTGGTGATGGTGTTGCAAACATTACGTTTGATGATCAGCTTGATGCATTTGAGTTTGAACAAAATTCAAATGTTGATCAGCAGTTAGGTATTTTGCAAAGCAATGGTCTTGCCGATATAAAAATATGGATGCGCTGAGCTTATTTAAGTAGCTTGAACGTTGGTTAAAATATTGACTAATATGTCAACTCTATTGCAAATAAACACAAGGCCGTTAGCGCTAAAAATATCAGCGTAAGATAGATTTACTATTCAGATTTCAGGCTAAGTATTATTACATATTAAAAA
>NZ_BADT01000112.1 GCF_000239855.1 Pseudoalteromonas sp. BSi20652
ATTAGCTACCAGCCAAAGGTTGATTTTTCTTTAGTTTTACGAATTTCAGTTTCGTCTGCCCACTCAACTAGTCCGCTTTCCATATCCATTAAACGCATCGTAAATTTGTAGTATACGTCTGATTTATCGGCATTTGATTTAACAATGCTCGATAAGTTTCCGTAGAGCATGTACTGCGCACCAATTTGCTTACCAAATGCAACGGCTGTTGCAGGGTTAACAAGGGGGTCTTCGTTTTGAAAGGTTAATTGCTCTCGTACTGATTCAACTCGAGTCATATCTACAAAACGGAACTTACCACTGCGTAGCATTTGCGTAGAGATTGAATCGGTGATTGATTCTGTATCAATGTGCTCGCTGGTTTTGTTTTTAATACGCTCAACAAATACGATAGGGCGTTTATTAGCGGTCATTGTGCCAACAACGGGTGAGCTGAGTAATGAGTCGGTCATTTGACTCGCTACTTTTTGTAAGTCGGTAGAACCAAAATTAATATCTGTTGTTTCTACTGCTTGTGCATCGCCATAACTTACAACGGCTTTATTAGCACAGCCACTTAATACTAAAGCGCTCAAACCAACTAGAGCGTAGGTTGATGCTGTTTTAAATTTGTTACTGATGATCATGATTGTTTCCTCTAATCTTTAAATTCTTGTGATTTGGTAGACACTTCTCTTACTGCTAAAGAAAAGGTAACCGCATCAGAGCTAGGTGCTAAGCCCGGTAATTGTGTTTTTGCAAAACCAAATAAGGTAAGTGCTTGCCAAGGTGAATGATTGCCTTTGATAACAAAGCCGTCTTTATCAAACCAATTAAATTGGTACTGCAAATACTGTGATTTTTTATACTGGCTCGAAAGGGTCACTACCACATCGGTTAACTGGTTGGTTTGACGTGTTTTAACATCAGTAATGGTCAACTTTTTACCGAGTTCAGGGTTATCTACACGTAATTGCTCATTAAATTGATTTTTATTTTGTTCAACAGAAATACCTGATGTAACCGGTTTGCTGGAACATGCACTGAGCATTAAGACTGCTAATAATGGCGCTATGTATTTCATGATGGCTCCTAGAGTTGAACTACGTGGTAATTAAAGTAGTTATTAATAGAGGTTAAGTAAATTAATGTTAACCCTTGCTTACTAATGGTGAAATTTATAGGCGTTTGTGTGCCTATATGCAGAGAATGCTCACCTGTATTTAGGCTTTGCCTTGCAACACTTATTTGATTTGGAAGCGTCAGCCAACTGCGTGTATCAGCTTGCTCAGACGCCAAATTATAAATATTGGCAAGTATATTACCTACATCACCTGCACTGCGTGCAAGCTCTGCGCGTACTTTTTCTTTAGCTACTAATCTAAGCACTTGGCGAGCTACTTTTGCAGGTATTTGATCCTCTAATGTTTTTGCTGCAAGTGCTTCAATGTGAACCAGTGGACTAAGCGCTAAGCTTTGTGCATCTATGTTTATACTGCTAATGCGGCGGACATAGGCGTTATCTTTATATACCGGCATTGCTAGGCTATAAAAGCGTGCATCGCCACGTGATGAATAAATTGGTAAGCGCAGTTTAAATTCATCTTGTTTTGGTACTAAGCCTTGTTCAAATAAAACAATTACTTCGCCTTGTGTTGCTGAAATAGTTGGCGCATCACTAAAACGTTTTTTAAATTCACTTAGGTCTTGGTCAAACCCTTGTTTTTTAGCAAGGCGTATTACGTCCTGCTGTAAATAAATATTGTTAGGTTGTATAGCCAGTGCTTTTTTATAATCGATATAGGCGTCGTCGTATTGTTTAGCACTTTGGTAAAGCAAAGCAGATAAATAAAATGTGTAGGCATTTTGAAAGCCATTTTTTACGTCTCTGGTCACATTGCCCATGCTAGGGTAGTGCTGCTGCGCTTCTTTAACTGTTGAGTCGCTATCTGTTTTATTTTCGCTTAGTGCATCAACTTGTACTTTATTCGCGCGGCGAATTTCAACCAAAGCGCCTTCTACATCATTTTTATACACGTAGTTAAGTGCTTTATAACTATGAAGCATACTCATTTCGTAAGCCGGTGGCACATAAGTTATGGCTGAGTCGTTAGTAAATAACGCATTGCTTTGCTCAAGCCCTGCACTTACTTGTATTTTGGCGGCTTCGCGTTTTTTTTGCATTTGTGTATACACGTTCTCAAATTGACTTTGTGCAACTTGTGACGTATGGGCTAAGTCGTTTAAGCGAGCTTGCTCAAGTTGGTTGAGTAAGTAGCTGCTGTGCATGGTGCTATTATTGGCAATAAGGGATTGCGCTTCTTCGATATTATTTTTCTCGATCGCATTTCTTATTGGTGTCATTTGCGTGGCATAGTCATTAAATAGGTCATTAAAGCCTATTGTGCTACACCCACTTAAAATAAAACAAAAGCTTAAAATTATACTTAGGCGCACTGCGCACTCCTCTTAATTTACCTGCATACATTAACATATTATTTTTAGCTAAATGTGTGAAATATTGTAAAAAATCGTAGAGTAAAACTGTCTGCTAATAAGGAAATATAAAATGACATTGGTGAACAAAGTGTGAATTTTCTTGTTGGGTAACAATATTGAAATGCTTAAGGTACTTTATGGGTCTTATTGAATACAATGATCCCTAAAGTGTAATGATAAATGAATTTTTTAAATGAAGTAATTGCTACTCATTAAGTCGAATACGGAAAATACTAAAAGTATACCTTGTGTTGTAAACACCGTATTTTGTGAATGCGGCTAAAATTTAAGTATAAATGATCTAATTTATTAAAATTAAATACTCTCTTTGCACAGTTATACCAATCCTGTTTAAATGTGCTGCTCAGTAAGCGGTTTTATAGGCGCTTATGACAATGTTTTGAGCTTAGTAGGTTAATTATTTAATTAGTTAATTGAAATAACTCTGTAATTCGTTTTATTGCTAAGGAATTTTTTTGAAAGCTACGTTGTACACAATCATTGCTTTAATTGCGTTTGCTGCAAACTCTCTTTTTTGCAGAATGGCTTTAGCCGAAGGCTATATAGATGCTTGGAATTTTACAGTTATTCGCTTACTCAGTGGTGCTGCGTGTTTGGGCGTTATAATGGCTATTTATACTCATAATTTAAAACGAAAAGGCACATTTAATCCCGCTATTTTAAGTGATAAAGGAAGCTGGCGAAGCAGTATAAGCCTTTTAGTGTATGCACTTTGTTTTTCGATTGCATACGTAGAGCTAGATACAGGAACCGGTGCACTTATTTTGTTTTCAGCCGTGCAACTGACTATGATTGGCTGGGGTATCTATCAAAAAGAGCAGTTGAGTGTGCTTCAGTGGTGCGCGTTTATTGTGGCGTTAGGTGGCTTTGTGTATTTAATGCTGCCATCTGCTGCTGTACCTTCATTATTAGGTGCATCACTTATGGCACTCAGTGGTGTGGCATGGGGTATTTATAGTATTCGCGGTAAAGTGTGTGTATCACCACTGCGTACGACTGGGTTTAACTTTATAAGAAGCTTAGTTGCTATTCCTGTTTTATTACTCGTAGGTATGAGTTATTTAAAAAATATGAGTGTTGAAGGGGTGTTGCTTGCGTGTGCGTCAGGTGCGATAGCTTCTGGAATTGGTTACAGTGTTTGGTATGTGGCTATGCCGCTACTTAAAAGTACCCAAGCTGCTGTTGTGCAGCTTTGCGTGCCCGTACTTGCAGCTGTTGCTGGTGTACTGTTTTTATCAGAGCAAGTAACAATGGAGTTTGTAGTAGCAAGTTCGTTAATATTAGGCGCTGTGTTGGTATTTATTTTAAATAAAAAGAAGGAAACCACTTAAACAAGTTCTTTATGGCGGACTAACGTTCGTTACAAAGCGTGTATAAATAGCAGGTAGGTTATCAAGTATTGCCTGTTTGCCCTGTAGTTCACTATTTTTTATGCATTCAAAAAGTACTTGCTCGCTAAGCCTATTCACTAATAATTGTGATTGCTTAATATGGCTTATATGCCAAAGCTCAGGTGCTACGCCGCCTAAATCATGCTGGTAAGGGCGATAAAAACCAAATTTAACTAAGTGAGTATCAAGCCAGTTACTTAAAGGCGCAAATGGCCCACCTTGCAGGTATTCATCAGGTGTTAGCTGTAGCTTATAATCATCACTTACTGCAGCTTTATCAAACACATCTAAATCTGTTCCTAAATGATGCCTGCTTGCCCCAGGTAGTGCAGAGTAGCGCATTATTGCCATACATTTATCACTATCACTTAGCTTAGTTAAATCTACAATCTCTTGCTGTTTATTAAAAACAGGTCTAATACCTAAAAACTTATTATTCCAAATAATTGATTGACGATCAAAATCGCGAAAACTTGAGGCAATAGTAAGCTCAAATCCCGCTTTTTTTGCAGCACTTTGCAGCGCTAAAAAGTCGTTAATAATAGCGCTGTGCAAGCGATGATTTTGTATATCAGTTAAATGTGTATCACTTTGCCCTGTGATACACATCATTGGTGTTGGTTTAGTTACATCCATTATGCTAAAAGTTGCTCTAATATTTGCTCGTAAATGTCGGTAAGGGCTATTAAATCATCGGTACTTACGCATTCATCTACTTTATGAATAGTGGCGTTACGTGGGCCAAGTTCAATTACTTTAGCGCCTGTTTGTGCAATAAAGCGACCGTCAGATGTGCCGCCGGTAGTTTCTAGATTCGTGGTTAAACCGGTTACTGATTTAATTGCGTTAACTGTGGCATCAACAAGCGGGCCGTGCTCGGTAATAAAAGGTAAGCCATTTACTATCCAACTTAATTCATAATTTAAGTCATGCTTTTGTAGAATGTCATTCACACGCTGTTGGAGTTGCTCATGCGTTACTTGCGTGCTAAATCTAAAGTTGAACTGTACTTCTAGCTCACCCGGGATCACGTTACCAGCACCTGTGCCGCCATTAATATTCGAAATTTGAAAGCTAGTAGCAGGAAAGTACTCATTTCCGTTATCCCACACCGTTTGGCTAAGCTCAGTAAGTGCAGGCGTTGCTAAATGAATTGGGTTTTGTGCTAAATGTGGATAAGCTACGTGGCCCTGTACGCCTTTAACCGTTAGGTAAGCGGTAAGTGAGCCTCTTCGGCCATTTTTAACCACATCGCCTAATACATCTCGTGATGAGGGTTCGCCTACTAGGCACATATCAATTTTTTCACCGCGTGCCTCTAGCGTATCAATTACGCGAGTAGTCCCGTTTACAAACGGTCCTTCTTCGTCAGAAGTGATTAAAAAAGAAATCGAGCCTTTATGATCAGGATGTTTAGTAACAAAACGTTCGGTTGCTACAAGCATTGCGGCTAATGAGCCTTTCATATCGGCAGCGCCACGCCCGTGTAATAGGCCATCTTTTATTAATCCTGAAAACGGCGGGTGTTGCCAATTTTTTTCAGGACCTGTTGGTACAACGTCGGTGTGACCAGCAAAGCAAAAGTGCGGCGATTGTGTGCCTTTTCGAGCCCAAGTGTTGAGTGTGTCGGTAAAAAATAATGACTCTATATTAAAACCAACCGCAGCAAGGCGATCGTTCATCATCTGTTGGCAACCAGCATCTTCGGGCGTTACCGATTCACGTTGGATTAGCGCTTGGGCGAGTTTAATTACATCATTAGTCATTATTTAAAAATCTCGTCGTATTGCGCTGCTTTAAAACCTAAATGGTAACTGCCATTGTTTACCAGTACTGGACGTTTGATCATGGCAGGTTGTTCAACCAACAATGGGATAGCACTTTCTTTAGTTAGACTCTGTTTTTGCTCATCAGTTAATGCGCGATAAGTTGTTCCACGTTTATTAACGAGTTGTTCCCAATCGAGCTTGTTTGCAAAATCGCTTACCATTTGCTCATTTACGCCATCTTTGCGGTAATCATGAAACGTAAATTCAAGGTTATTATCGGTTAAGTATTTTTTAGCTTTTTTTATCGTATCGCAGTTGCTAATACCGTATAGAGTGATCATAAATCTAGTTCTTCTTAATAATAGTTAATAGTGTGTCTTCACCCGCATTTACATGCGAATGCGAGTAATGAAATGTGCCAAGGTTATGGCCGTTAAGTAAAATTAAACTGGCTAGTATTGGGGTATCAAGCTCTCGTAAATCAAAGTAAGCAAGGCGCTGACCTTTGCTAATTTTACTGCCGTTGAGCTGTGCAATATGCGTGTGCTTAATTGATTGCGAATCAGAAATAGTTAAGTTAATTAAAACTTTTAAGCCATTTTTAGCTTGTAAAATAAACTCAGTCCCTGCGTTTTTTACTTGTAATAAAGTTCCATCAAACGGGGCTAAAATTTTATGACTTGTTAGTTGCACAATAATACCAGGGCCCAGTGTGCCAAAACGAAAAAAAGGTTCTGGATGCTCTTTCAGTTCAATTACCTTGCCTGTAAAAGGACTGGTAATATTTATTGCATTAAGAGGTGTTTTGTTTTGAGCTAAATAGTCAATTTTTTGTGCTTTCATAAGTTAGTTTACCACCACGTTGTAACCCTCTTTTTTTAGAGTGGTAATAGCATTTTCTGCAGTGTGCTTCTTAATTAAAATATAATCAGTATCGTAGGTCGAAATAGAAAATATAGAAATTTTAGCGCGCGCCAATACACCTGAAATATTAGCCATAATCCCGGTTAACGAAAAACCAAGTGGACCTACAACTTCAAGAGCTTGCCAGTCTGGTTCGGTATCTAGGCTTGTTACTTCAAAATTGCTTGGGCATACAATTGAAAGTTCATCATGGGTTTTAGAAATAAAAAACAGAGATTGCTTTAAAAGCGCCGCAGGTATGTCGGCATCTACATCTAAACTGTGTATAGATAAAATGGTGCTGTGTAATTGTAATGTTTGTTTTGACATTAAAAGCCTGCGAAACAGCAATGTTGGTAACTTTATAGTATAGATTATTGGCATTTAATTAAAGGTATAACAGCCACTAACTTAGCAGGTCATAAGTAGAAAAATAAAAAGTAAAAACTTACCCACAATTTCTGTGGATAACCTTGGGGGTTGCAGGGTATAAACAGCCTAACTAATTAATTATTAAATAAATAATAGCTAGGCTATAAAAAGCACATATTGGTATAAGTACCTAATTAAGTACTTCGGCTTGTGCTGCTTGAATAGCCGTTAGTGCAATTGTGTATACAATGTCATCAACTAACGCACCACGGCTTAAATCGTTAACGGGTTTGCGCATACCTTGCAGCATTGGACCAATACTAATCAAATCTGCACTTCGTTGCACTGCTTTATATGTTGTATTACCGGTATTTAAATCTGGGAATATAAATACAGTTGCTTTACCTGCAACGGGGCTGTTTGGTGCTTTTTTAAGTGCGACATTTTCCATGATAGCAGCGTCGTATTGAAGTGGACCGTCAATAATTAAATCAGGACGTTTTTGTTGTGCTATTTTTGTCGCTTCACGTACTTTTTCAACATCGGCGCCAGTTCCAGATGTACCTGTACTGTAGCTGATCATGGCAACACGGGGCTCAATACCGAATGCTGCAGCAGAGTCAGCAGATTGAATTGCTATGTCAGCAAGTTGTTCAGCATTTGGATCTGGGTTAATAGCACAATCGCCGTAAACTAATACCTGATCAGGCAGCAACATAAAAAAAACAGATGATACAAGGGATGATCCTGGCGCTGTTTTAATTAACTGCAATGGTGGGCGAATTGTATTTGCAGTTGTGTTTACTGCACCGGAGACCAAACCGTCAACTTTACCTTGCTCAAGCATCATTGTGCCAAGTACCACGTTATCTTGTAGTTGCTCTTGTGCTACTACGGCAGTTAGGCCTTTGCTTTTACGAATTTCGACCATAGGGGCGATATATTCATTAATAATACTGCTTGGTTCTATAATAGTAACATGCTCATTTAACTCAATACCTTGCTGCTCTGCAATACGCATTATTTCTTCGCGATCGCCCAGTAATATAGTTTTAGCAATCCCGCGTTGACCGCAAATAGCAGCCGCTTTAATCGTACGTGGTTCGTTACCTTCTGGTAGTACAACTGTTTTACCTGCTTTACGCGCCTTATCAGTTAATAAGTAACGAAATGCAGGGGGGGATAATTTACGTGTTTTACCAACACTCTTAGCTAATGTGTCAAGCCAATCAGAGTCGATATGTTCAGCGTTATGATCTTTTACTTTTTCAATCCGTTGGTCATCATCGTTTGGTACTTCCATATTAAAGTTATGCAGTAATAAGGAAGTACGCCACGTATCAGCACCGGTGGCGAGTATAGGCAAACCTGTTTGCATGGCTTGCTCACACAAAGCCATAATTCGTGGCTCTGGCTCAAAGCCACCGGTGAGTAATATAGCACCAAGTTTAGTGCCATTCATTGCAGATAGGCACGCAGCAACCAGTATGTCAGAGCGATCGCCTGGGGTTACTAATAAAGCGCCTGGCGTAAAATAATTTAAAATATTTGAAACCGTACGAGCACAGAAAGTAATGCGGCGAAGACGACGATGAAGCATATCGCCTTCGTTAATAATTGTAGCTTTTAAATAAGCGCTCAAGTCTTTTACGCGCGGTGCGACTAAGTCAAAATCCCACGGGATTGCACCCAGTAACATAAATGGGTTTTTTCTAAAAATAGGTAAAGATGCTAAACGATTTAATTCGTTTTCAAGCTCTTCTGGTTTATAGGCGTCGACTAAATCAGCGCGTGCACGACCTTCTTCATCAAGTGGCGCATTTACTTTATTAAAAATACAGCCCAGTACTCGAGGGTGATCAATTCCACCGTAGTTACCTGCTGCAATTTCTAGGCGGTCTTCTATTTGAGTAATGGTGTAATTGCCAGGGGTAAGTACAAATACAATTTCAGCGCCGAGTGTTTGCGCAATTTCGCGGTTTACACGCCCAGCGTAAGGTTGACGGCGGGTAGGCACCATACCTTCGATAATGGCTACTTCATCGTCGTTTATTTTACTTTCAAAGCGTTCAACAATTTCCTCTAGTAGGTCATCACCTTTACCGTCGCCAATCATTTGCTCAGCATAATCAAGTGCAAAAGGCATTGGTGGGTTAATAGGTGAGCCTTGAGTAACTATTTGCGTTGATTTTTCAGGACCTGTTTCACCCGAGCGAGGCTGAGCGATTGGCTTAAAAAAATTAACTTTAACTGTTTTTTGCTCAAGTGCACGCACTAAACCAACTGATACCGACGTTAAACCGACACCTGTAGACACAGGGATTAACATAATACGGCGTGCCATATTAAAGCTCCTTTACAATGTTTGCAGCATCAAGAGCGATAACCCACTCTTCATTAGTTGGCATGACGACAGCTTTACAACGTGCCTCTGCAGAGCTAATAACGCCTTCTTGACCAAAACGAGCATTGAGGTTGGCTTGCGGGTTGCAGTCAACACCTAAAAAGGCAAGTTGAGAGATAACTTTTTCACGAATAATATCTGAATTTTCGCCAATGCCACCAGTAAAAATAACCGCGTCAAGGCGCTGTAATGGCACCATATAAGCCGCAATTTGTTTTGAAAGGCGGTAGCAAAACATTTCAATTGCGAGTATCGCTTTTTTATTACCGGCCATAGCCGCTTCTTCAATGGTACGGCAATCGTTAGAAAGCTCGCTAATCCCTAATAAGCCACTTTTTTGATTTAATAGGTTATCTATTTGCTGGGCTGTGTAATCAAGTTGAGTGGTTAAAAAGTTAAATAAACCAGGGTCTATATCGCCACTACGTGTGCCCATTATTAGACCCTCTAATGGTGTTAGTCCCATGCTGGTATCAACACTTTGTCCATTTTTAATAGCGCATACAGAACAACCGTTACCTAAGTGGGCACTAATGAAGTTACTTTGTTCGATAGGTTGCTTTAAGAGTTTTGCTGTTTGCCCTGCAACATAGAAGTGACTTGTGCCATGAAATCCATAGCGCCTAACACCAAATTCTGTGTACAGCTTATATGGAAGAGCATAAAGGTAGGCAACTTCGCTCATAGTTTGATGAAATGCGGTATCGAATACTGCTATTTGTGGTAAACCTTCAAACGATGCCTGCGCCGACGATATACCGAGTAAATTAGCATTACCATGGAGGGGGGCAAGAGTAGCTGATTGCGTTATGCCAGCAATTACTTTTTCGTCTATCAATACAGATTGCGTAAAGTGCTCGCCGCCATGTACTACACGATGGCCCACTGCGATAAGTTGCTCGTCTAAACTGTGATCTTTTATTAGGCTTACTAACGTATTTATTGCCTCGGCATGAGCTTGCTCTGCTTCTAATTTAATGACTGTTTTAGCGTTCTTGTATTTATATTTTATAGAAGGAGTTGCTGCACCTAAGCGCTCAGCTAGACCAGAGATAACTTCATGACCTGTGTTTGCGTCTATAATGGCAAACTTTAAACTTGAGCTACCACAATTAAGGACTAAAACGTGTTGTGACTTAGGGGAGTTTGTTGGCATAAATTCAATTTCCGTAAATAAAAATTAGTAAGTTAACGTTAAGCATCGGGCGTTATACTTTGAATGATAAAAAGGGTTAAGCACTTAATTAAACTAAATAAATGTTTAGTTAACCCAATAAAGAGTATTTTACCTCAGTTACGATGTTTAGTTTAGTGTTTTGCACATATTAACAGCAAAATTATGTACCTTGACTGATAAAGTGAAAGCATCTGAAATTGTGTTACACTTTAAATATAATCCGTCTATTATCGTGTTTAAATGTAACTACTGTGAGGAGTCATGATGCAAAAAAGTGTGATGTCACAATTACAAATTGGTCGATTGTATGCAAAACAATGGCCGATGCGAAAAGAGCTTGCACCTTTATTCACTGAGTTTAAAGTGATTAAAGCGACTGAACTCGCTATTGCTGTTATGCCTATATTAGCGATGCTTACGCTGTTTTTTCAGCTTAATTATTTAGGAGCTGATTTTTTGCCTCAAGCGATTGCTAGTGCTTTGTTTTTTATATCACTCCCATTACAGGGTTTATTGTGGTTGGGGAAAAGAGCGAATACTCCCCTAGAGCCCGCTATGCAAAAATGGTATAACGAATTGTATACAAAAATGGTTGCTAATGGATATCAGGCCAAATTAAAGGAAAAAAAGCCCCGTTATTTGGAGCTTGCTAATTTACTTAAAGACATGTTTGATAAAATGGACAAAGCGTTTACCAAAGAGCAATTTTAACTATTTATGCCATTGCCTATTTTAGTAAATTGCGTAACATAAAATGATAAGGTGACAGTGTGCTCACCTTTTTCTTCGAGTGCTGTCCAGTGCTCGGGTCTAAATTTCCAAGCAAATGGCGTCATCATAATTAAATTTTTAACGTCGCTAAAATTAAGTGATACTTTTTCAGTTAATAGAAGCTGTTGCCCTTGAGTAAACTCACTTGGAGTAACTATTTCAGTGTGTTCGTTAATATTTTTATAAATATAGCTTTTTAGCTCTTTTAGATGCCAAGGTCCAGGGCTTGCAACAATCAGTGTTGCACCGGGTTTAGCAAGCCTTGCTAATTCTTTTTCAAACAAAGGTGCAAAAACACTTACTAACACATCTGCAAATTGGTCATTAAATGGGGCTTTGCTGATTGATGCGACACTAAAATGACAATTACTATATCGTTTTGCAGCATATTTAACTGCTGATTTTGATATGTCTACACCATATATATTAGCTTGTGATTTATTAGCTAACGATTGAGTGTAAAAACCTTCACCACAACCTAAATCAATAATGTTATGTGCATTTAAAGTACTTACAATGCTACCCAGTGCGTTCTGTAAAAAACCATAAAAACCACATTCTAAAAATGCGTGTCTGGCTTGCACCATTTCTAAAGAGTCACCGGGCTGCTTAGAGTTTTTTTGTTGCACGGGCAGTAAATTTACATACCCTTCTTTTGCAAAATCAAAACTGTGGTTGTTAGCACAACGTAGTGTTGAATCAGTTTTCAAAAGTGCGTCGTTACATAGCGGGCATTGATATTCAAGACTCATGAGCCTAGGTAGTCCTTATCGTAAAAAGTTTTTACCCAATGGGGGCGGTAGGTGATCATAATTGTTATAGCCATGCCGTTGAGCATTGCTTCAGGAAACCAAATTATGGCACTTAAATAAACGTAGTTATCTGCAAGTTCTTGCCAATTGTATTGCCCTATAGCTAAGTAAAATAAAGCACCTAGGCTTATTTTTATACAGGCTATAAACCCTGCGGTTATAAATGCACAAACAAATATATAAACAAAAAAATAGACGAGGTAAAGTAACTGGTAACGTAAATTA
>NZ_BADT01000111.1 GCF_000239855.1 Pseudoalteromonas sp. BSi20652
CTTTGCAAACAACCTTGTAATTTTTGCAAAAAAATACCCGGTAAAAACCAGGCATTTCAAATTTACTTATATAGTTAAGCTAATAATTAGATTGCTGCGTTTTGGTAGCGTTTAACAAACTCAGTAACGTTTTGACCATTACATTTTAATGAGTTTAGGTTACCAATTTTTTGACGAACAGGTGCTAAACCTTGTTTTAAAGCCGTCATACATAATTGAGTTTCTTGCTGAGCGTCTTTTGCAAATACTTCTACTTTCTCAACTGATGCGTTGCTTAATGTCGTTTTTTTAGCAATATCGCGAATATCTTCACCATTACATAAAATGCTTTTAGAAAAACGAGATAAGTAAACGCCGTGTTGAGCAGCTTCCCTACGAGCAGCACTAAAGCCTTCGTTAGCGCTAAGCACACATAATTTAGACTCAATTTTATTATCTTGACTGAAGTAAGTATTGCTTTGTGCTGAAGCAGTTGCAGATGCTAATAAAGCAGTGGCTAAAAGTAGTTGAGTTTTCATGAGAGATCCTATTTGAACGAGCTTAACAAGTGAATTTCGCGCATTATATATTCAATAAAGTTAAGCTCAATTGAATTTTTTATTTATTTAAATAATTAATATTGTATTCACAATGTTTAAACTTTACCCATCATTTGATCAACATTTGCGCAGCTATTATCTCAATTCAGTCATGTTATGTACGCGTATTTACTGATACAATTTAATCTATTAAATAGAACCAATTTTAAGGTAAATTTTATGAAAGTGATTTCTTTCAATATCAATGGTCTGCGTGCTCGTCTTCACCAATTACAAGCAATTATCGACAAACATCAACCAGACGTTATTGGCTTGCAAGAGATTAAAGTTCACGACGAAGCATTCCCATTAGAGGATGTACAAAAAATGGGATATCACGTCTACTTTCATGGTCAAAAAGCGCATTATGGCGTAGCTATGTTATGCAAAAAAGAGCCTAAATCGGTCTTAAAAGGCTTTACTACCGATACAGAGGAATCGCAAAAACGCATGATAAGCGTCACTGTCGAGCAAGAAAACGGTCGCGACCTTACTGTCATGAATGGCTATTTCCCACAAGGTGATAATATTAATCACGAAACTAAATTTCCTTATAAACGCCAATTTTATAAAGATTTAATGACACACCTTGAAACCAACCACACACCCGATCAAGACGTCATTGTTATGGGCGATATCAACATATCGCCTACCGATTTAGATATTGGTATAGGTGATGTAAATGCTAAACGTTGGTTAAAAACGGGTAAATGTTCTTTCCAACCGGTAGAGCGTGAATGGCTTGCAACATTACTTAATTGGGGCTTTAAAGACACCTTTAGAGAACAAAACCCAGAAACAGACGATCAATATTCGTGGTTTGACTATCGCTCTAAAGGGTTTGTAGATAACCGAGGACTTCGAATAGATGTAGTACTTGCAACTAATGAGCTTACAGCACGCTGTATAGATACTGGTATTGATTACGAACTGCGCGGTATTGAAAAACCGTCAGATCATGCCCCTATATGGTCAACATTTAAGTAATTATTATGCTCAGCCTAACAATGCAGGGGCTACTTTGGGCTCTTGTAATTATTATTGCTCTATTAAGCTTTGATAAAAAACATATAAAACATTGCTTAATACGCCAGTCCGTCAAACTGGCGTTCTTGCATGTGCGTTAGTGTTTGCAGTGCTTTGGCGAATAAAAGCAGGAATTTTAACTGGCCTTGATTTACACATATTAGGCGTCACGGCTGCGACATTAATTTTAGGCTGGCGATTGACTATTTTAAGTAGCCTACTTGCCACAGCCCTACTCACTGCCTTTAGTCAAATTGAACTTGAACTGTTACCAGTACAACTGCTTA
>NZ_BADT01000110.1 GCF_000239855.1 Pseudoalteromonas sp. BSi20652
ATTATTTGTTGGCCATTAAGACAAAAATGCAAATTTGAAAACAAACAATGCTGTTAACATCCAAACACTAATACTTACCTGTTTTTGCTTACCACACAATACTTTAACCGCTGTATAAGATATAAAACCAAGCGCAATACCGTGCGCAATCGAAAATGTTAATGGTGTCATTAGTAGTACCACAGTAACAGGAATCGCATCGGTCATATCATCCCAGTTTACAAACTTTAAGTTTTGCAGCATCAGTACAGCGACATATAAAATAGCACCTGCCGTTGCATAAGCCGGTACCATTTGTGCAAGCGGTGCAAAAAACATCATTAGTAAAAAGCAAATACCTACAACTACAGCCGTTAAGCCAGTACGCCCGCCAACAGAAACACCAGCAACCGACTCTATATACGATGTAGTCGTAGACGTGCCTAGCACCGCACCTGCAATAGTTGCTGTACTGTCAGCACTAAGGACACGGCCTAACCGTGGCATATTGCCCTTCTCATCTGCCAAACCTGCTTTTTGTGTAACCGCAACTAACGTACCTGAGGTATCAAACAGATCAACAAACAAAAATGCAAAAATAACACTGAGCATTGATATATCAAAAGCGGCTGCAAAATCTAGCTGCATAAATGTAGGTAATATAGAGGGAGGCATAGCCATTACGCCTTGGTATTGAACAAGATCCAAACTCAAAGCAATGCCAGTTACTAATAAAATACTAATAAGTACACCACTTTTAAAGTCACGATATAGCAGTGCAGCAATAACAAAAAAACTGAGTATTGCCAATAAGGGACCTGGTGAAGTAATGTCGCCCAACTGCACTAATGTTGCTGGGCTTGAGACAATAATGCCTGCATTTTTTAGTGCAATTAACGCTAAAAAAGCACCTATACCTGTTGCGATAGCTCGCTTTAGCACCAGAGGTATGGCATTAATAATCCATTCTCTGACTTTAAATAAGCTTAAAATAAAATATACAACCCGACATAAAAACAGCCCCTAATGCGGCTTGCCAGGTATAACCCATTCCTAATACTACACCATACGTAAAAAGGCATTTAGTCCCATGCCAGGCGCTAATGCTAATGGATAATTAGCCCATAACCCCATGATAAAACAACCAATAGCAGCAGCAATACAGGTCGCAGCAAACGCAGCACCTTGATCCATTCCTGCTTCGGCAAGCATTGCTGGGTTCACAAATACAATGTATACCATTGTAATAAATGTGGTTACACCTGCAATACATTCACGGCGAACCGATGAGCCATTTTCATTAATTTTAAATAAGGTTTCGAGCATAATAAACTTATGATTATAAAAAGTAGTAAAATTTTATCATAAATATTATTTTTCAAAGGACATTTTCCGTTTACGTATACTAAACTATTGAAGTAACTAAAATAACAAATGAATGAATATGATAAAAACAAACGCCCACAGACCAAGATTTAGAGCAGCAACTGGATAATATACTGTCTTTTGTAACGCAGCCTAACAATGTAAATTCAACGCAGGGTAGCGATAGCAATAAACAAAAGGCGCTAAATAAAGCGCTTTATTATTTAAAGACTAAACAAAACCCACTTGCTGCTAAGTGGATGCGTTTAGCTGCTATGAGTGGCGATCAGAAAGCGCAGTTTTACTTAGGAATACAGTTTATTAAAGGTCAAGGCGTACCAAAAAGTATATTTCATGCTGTGGCCTGGTTAAGCTTATCAAGCGCTCAAGAATACCAACCCGCAATTGCTGCGTTAGCTGATTTGCGTAAGCATATTGAAACTAAACGCTTTAAA
The DNA here is from genome assembly GCF_000239855.1 of Pseudoalteromonas sp. BSi20652. GTDB lineage: Bacteria > Pseudomonadota > Gammaproteobacteria > Enterobacterales > Alteromonadaceae > Pseudoalteromonas. The sequence continues at coordinate 1,800 of NZ_BADT01000110.1, forward strand.
GACGCGCAATGTTATGCAGCAAGTTTGTATGAACAAATTCACCAATTGCAATTTTCTGATTTAATACCACAGGCGTGTAAAAAATAATCACTATGAATTATCTCGGGTATACTATGTACGTAAACAACTGTATAAAAATATAAGCAAAAAATCGTTCTTTACAATAGATATAGCGCTGTATAAGTAATTCACTTAACTTTATATAAAAACGAAAATAAAATAAACCTTAAAAATCAATAGTTAAAAAATAAAATAATCTTGAGTGGGATTTTAAAATGAATTGTTGTACAAATAAATAGCAAAAAACACTTGCACACAAACACTGTATAAACTACTGTATACGCATACTGTATATACAACCAGTGAGTGAGAGACATGTTACAGCCAATTACCGTAAGAACTGTTAAAAGCTATCAACAAGATGATAAAAGCGATTGTGTTAATATAATCCAAATTGAAGATGAAATTTCTGCTACATTTGAATTATTAAAAGTACTGCACCAGTATAATAACCTAAACGCATGGACATTATTAATTGCACCAGATCATGTGCCTAGCAAGGCATTACTTGATTCATGCTCTATCGATACCAGTAAATTACTTGTGATTAGGCAAAAGCATTTAGTGAACTTAGAGTACGTATTAAACTCAGCTTTACACAATGGTAATTTTGCAGCAGTTATTACATGGACTGACATGGTTAATAACCAACTACTTACCAGCCTCACTTTAGATTTAAACAAAACTAATACCAAACTATATTGTTTTACAAAATATATTCAAACAACAAAGATACCGCTTACTCTGTAAGATTGTTAAACTAACTCTTTTACACTTTGTATTAATATTATGACTTCACTTAACTCTACAATGTGTGTTTGTGGCAGTCAGCAAAATTATGCTGACTGCTGTGAGCCCCTTCATTTAGCAATACAACAAGCTAAAACACCTGAACAATTGATGCGCTCTCGCTATAGTGCCTATGTACTTAAAAATGCAAAATACGTTTATCAAACCTACGCTATTAACAAGCAGCAAGAAAACCCTATTAAAGAAATCAAAGACTTTGCTGATAGTTGTCGCTTTATAAAGCTTACTGTTATTAATTCTGGTCATGAAAATAACCAAGAATTTGTTGAGTTCAAAGCGCATTACTTTTATCAAAACTTATATTGCGAGTTAAACGAAAAGTCACAGTTCATTAAAGAAGACGGCCAATGGCGCTATCTTGATGGTGAGATATATCCAGTCGCTGATATAAAGGTTAGTAGAAACGATAACTGCCCTTGTGGCAGCGGTAAAAAATATAAAAAATGTCACGCAGTTTAAAAATAAAATATTACTTAACGTGGTTTAATAACCTGATCCCTCATTAACACAAAAATATAAAGATTAAATTAAAGTGATTTAAAATTACACAGTAAGTAAATACATTTAACCTTAATTTTATTAAAACTAAAATTTAGACAATAAAAATGGGCTATTTAAGCCCATTTCTTAATTATACGCATACCCAATAATTTAAGTATTACTCATCATCGTCTAAATCTAGTTGTTGACGTTGTGCAGGTCGCGCTAAAATCTCTACATAAAAAGAGGTTAAACCTTGCTTTTCTATTTCGCCTATTTGGTTACTTAATTCAGCAACGTGTACAACTTGAGCATCTTCCGCAGTGTTACCAAACTTACAGTCGAATGCCCAATAATCGGCATCTTCAGGCAGCGTTTTATTACGCTCTCTTTTCAAATATTTTTTCACTTCGTGCTTTGCAGCATCAACCATACGAGGATATTTGATTTTCTCGTGATTCAGCGTGAATGTTTTCTTCATTACGTTCCTAATTACCTTGGTTTAATGATAATGGCATTTCATGTCATACCATTTGATGCCATTATAGCAATTGCAATTAATTTTTGGATGCTTTTTTTACATTAAATCTATTTTTAGGCAATTAAAACTATAAAAATTGTTTAAGCTTAAGCTTGAGTTGTTTTATGGCTTGAACATCTAAGCACTAGCAAGGTACAAAGGATGATGTAGATCTGCATTATTTATATCATCATAAAAAGCAGCTGCATCCATTTGCGGATAGGAGAGTTGAGTTTCACTGCCTTTTATACGCCTTCGTACAGCAAGCTCACAATTATCAAGCACATTGAGCGGAATATATGAGGCATCGTTTCTTATCGTAAGTGGTTCAGGGTCTAAGCAATGGGCTAGTTTAATATCACTCATTCCTGAATGCTCTCCATTTATGACTAACAATGATGCATTATGTTGTCCTATTAACATGTCGAATTTATCCGGTGCTAAAGGCTGTTTAGGACCTGCCCCAAACTGCTTACGAAGTGCGTCTTCATCAACAAATAAATTTTCTATGTCTGCTTTGGGTAAATGAAACTGACTAAAATCTAGAACATCCTGAGAAAGTATAGCAAGTAAAAAAGAAAACTCTTCTCTACGATGTGCATGCACACTTTTGTTAAGCCGTGTGCTCAACTGCCTTTCTGTGATTAACAAATCATCGATTTGCATAGACTTTAGCCGATTGTTGTAGGTTATAGATATTTATCGGCTTTATTTCATTTTTCTTTAGCTTTTTTCTTTACTTAAATACACGTTTTGCTATTATCAGCGCCGTTGCATTGGAGGGGTTCCCGAGCGGCCAAAGGGATCAGACTGTAAATCTGACGGCTCAGCCTTCGCTGGTTCGAATCCAGCTCCCTCCACCACTTTTCTTACCGCTAAGTTAAGTGGGGCCAAATGCA